>JACMOQ010000261.1 GCA_014377905.1 Acetobacteraceae bacterium
GCTTGGCGGGCGGGGTTTGGGCATAGGCCAGCGGGGCGGCAAACCCGATGGCGAGGGCGGTCGCGGCCAGACCCGCCTTAAAGCTGCGGCCGGTGATTGCGATGCGGAACATTACCGAACTCCTGTTTTGTGGCCTGGCACCTTGCGATCGAATGCGCCGACAATGCGTCATTGTTCCAATCGAATTGCGCATAGCATAGGCATCTTGGCCGCGCTTGGCGACATCACCCGATAAGAATTACTTACCCCTATCACTCTGGCTGCCGGCGGGGCGGAACCGTGCCAGATACAACGGCACGACCAATCCGATCGGGATTGCCGACACGCCAAGTGCGGCAAGGCCGGGAAGGCTGGGGTCGGCAACATTGTCACGCGCCAACAAAAGCAACTGATCGTTGGTGAGCAGCTTGCCGGGCAGGCGCTCCAGTACACTGGCCTGCAAGCTCGCCACCCAATCGGGGATCGGCAGCAGCCACGGGCTGCGATGAATTGTGCGGGCAATCCATGCCATTAATTCCCGCATTGTCAGGATTTCCGGGCCGGCAAGCTCAAAAATGCGGCCGCGTGCGTCTGGCCGATCGATCGCCGCCATCATGGCAGCCGCCACGTCACCGACAAACACCGGCTGGAACCTGGTCTGCCCATGGATTACCGGCAAAAATGGCAGCGTCGCCGCCATCCCGGCGAACCGGTTGAAGAACGCATCATCCGGCCCGAACACAATCGATGGCCGCAGGATCACCGCATTGGCAAACGCTGCCAGCACCGCCTTTTCGCCCGCCGCTTTTGACCGCGCATAGGCACTAGGGCTCGCCGGATCGGCGCCTATTGCCGAAAGCTGCACCAGATGCGTAACCCCGGCGGCAGTCGCTTCGCGGGCAACATTGCCCGCCCCCTCGCCCTGAATGCGCATGAAATCCCCCGGCCGGCGCTCCGCCAGGATGCCGACCAGATTGATCACCACCGACGCGCCGGCAACGGCTGCCCTGACTGATACGGGATCGGTGATGGTGGCGCGAACCGGCTGGATTTGCCCGACATTGCCCATGGGCAGAAGAAATCCTGCCGCGTCGGGGTTGCGCACCGCGACCCGCACAACGTACCCCGCCGTGGCAAGGCGCTGGACGATCTGACGTCCAATGAAGCCCGAGCCACCAAAAACCGTGGCAAGCCTGTCCGCACCCATAATCAATCTCCGCTATTGGCTGAATGTCATTATGAACGGTTATGGCTTGACTGCCACCCTCGGCCACGCTTGGGCACCCAATTACCGCCTTGCCTGTTGACGGCGGCAAGGCTTGCGGCTACATCGCCGCCCTCCGCATGTTCCCCCGAACGGTGGAGTGGTGATGCCCTGGTGGCGGAATTGGTAGACGCGCAGGTTTCAGGTACCTGTGGCCGAAAGGTCGTGGAAGTTCGAGTCTTCTCCTGGGCACCAAGTTTTTTGGGGATCGTGTTGCCGGCGCGTCAAGCAGATTTTGGCCGACCCCTCGGCTGGAAATAATCTTGTTCTGGAAATGATCCGTTCATGGCCGACGCGACTGTGCAACTTCACCGGCACGACTTGCCAGTTGGTCTCGACCTTGGCCGGGTTGTCGCGGTCGATACCGGGGCTATGGGCCTCGATTCGCGCCGCGACCGGCTGTGCCTGGTGCAGCTTTCTGCCGGCGATGGCCGCGCGCACTTGGTGCAGATCATTCAACCCGAACATGGCGGACGTGGGGCCGATTGCCCGAATTTGAAGCGCCTGCTGTCGGACCCGGCGACCACCAAGCTGATGCATTTTGCCCGGTTCGATGTGGGTCTGTTGCAACACGCGCTCGGCATCACCGTCGCGCCGACCAAATGCACCAAGATCGCGTCTAAGCTGATCCGCACCTTTACCGACCGCCATGGGCTGAAGGATCTGTGTAAAGAATTGCTTGGCGTGGATTTGTCCAAGCAGCAGCAAACCTCGGACTGGGGCGCGCTGGAGTTGTCGAGCGAACAACTGACCTATGCCGCGTCCGATGTGCTGCATCTGCATGCGCTGTGGGCCAAGCTCGAAGCTTCGTTGCGGCGCGAAAGCCGGCTCGATCTTGCGGAAGCCTGTTTTGCCTTCCTGCCGACCCGCGGTCGGCTCGATGTGCTCGGCTGGGATGCACCCGACATTTTCGCCCACTGATACCAGTCAGCGCAAAGGATGACCCTTCCATCCCTTGCGCTGGCTTGTACCGTGCGCCGGGTTGGCTGGCGGCGGCGCGCCAAACCAAAAATCATCGCGGCGGTCATTCTTTATGACCGTTGCTACAAGATGATGTGGCAGCAACTGCCCCCCTGCAAGAGCAGGTGGATGGCGGCGTGACCATCCTGCGCACCCGGCTGCGTCGCCTGGCTTGGGCGGTCCCGGTGGGGCTGATCGCCACTCTGTTGCTCGCGGCGTGGCTGGTGCCCCTTGCGCTTGAGGGGAACCAGTATCGCCAAACCGTTGCAAACCTTGCGTCACGCACCCTGGGCCGTGGCGTCATCATCGATGGGCCGATCGTGCTGCGATTGCTGCCCGAGCCGTCGCTGATCGCCGGCAAGATCAGTTTCTCCGATCAGGATAGCCAGGGTGTTCTGGTGTCGGCGCGCGAATTGCGGCTGCGCCTGGGGTTGTGGCCGTTGTTGTCCGGCCATATCGATGCCCGAGAACTGGTGCTGATCGGCGCCGATATCAGCATGGCATGGCCGTCGGGCGGGGAGATCCTGCTGGCGCATCGCCCGGACTGGCTGTCAGGCCTTTCGGCGCGGATCGATGCGAGCCGCATTACGGTCGGCGATGTCGTTCTCAATGATGTCAACGCCACGATCGCCACCGATCCTGATAGTGGCTTCTATGCTTTGGCCGGCACCATGCGGGCGCCAAACCTGCGCACGGGTGCCGCCGACAAACCGGATAATGTGCGCTTTACCGGCCGATTGCTGCCGGCGGGGGCGGATGGTGTGGCAGGCCTCGATCTCACCGTCGAAACTGTCAGCAGTCCGGGTGCGAGTTTGACACTTTCCGCCCAGATTGCCGCGGATGGCGGCGCAACTGGGCGGGTTGGCGCGAAAATTGCGGATTTGTCGCAGGTGATCGCGACCTCGGCAGCCCCGCTTAGACTCGAAGGCCGGTTCAGTTTCGCCGATGGCCTTGCGGTCGCCGATGCGTTGGTGGGCGACGTTGCCGGCACCCCGTTCCGTGGCGCGTTGTCGCTGCGGCTTGCCGCCCGCCCCCGCATTGATGCCGCAATTACCAGTGCGCGGCTCGATCTCGATGTGTGGGCGCCGGCATTGCGACATCTGGCCGATAGCGGCGTGCCGGGATGGCTGGGTTTCGGGCTTGACCTGTCGGTCGAGGCGGCAACTTTTGAGGGCGGGGTGCTGCGCCAACTGCGCCTGGCGTTTGATTTCGATACCGCCGGCGCGCTGCTGCGCGAAGCCCGCGCGATCCTGCCGGGCGAGGCGGCGCTCAGCCTGTCCGGACGGATGCTGCCGGCCAACCCGGATTTCGCCGACGCGCCGCGTTTTGCCGGCACGGCGGAGCTTTCCGCGCCTGACTTGCGGACCACCCTGGCCTGGGCAAGTCGGGCTGGGCTCAAATTGCTGGATAATCTGCCGTCCAACGTGTTGCACGCTGCAACCTTGCGCGGCGACCTCCAGCTTGGCCCGCGACAGGCGCGGATAACCAATCTGCAGGGCCGCATCGATACCGCCGCCATCAGCGGCGAATTCGGTTTGCGGCTTGGCAAGCGGCCGGCGGTGATTGCGCGTCTGGTGCTTGATCGCCTGATGCTTGATCCGTGGATTGCGTCTTGGTGGTCGGGGCCGTTGCCCTCGCTCGCCAATCTGGCGCGCAGTGTGGACGGGGTGGATATCGATCTGCACCTCAACGCTGACGCCGCGATGCTGGGTGCGGTCAGGTTAGAACCGTTCAACCTCGGGGTCACCAGTACTCAAGGGAAACTTTCGCTCGATCGGCTCGCCTTCGACGGCCTGGGGATAAAGCTCGCTGCGTCAGGCAAATTGCTTGATGGCGCAAGGCTGGTTGACGTCGCTTTGGACGTGCGCGCGCCAGATGCCAGCACGCTCGCGGCACTGGCCCCGGCATCGGCGCGGTCGGACCTGGATCGGTTGGCGACCCTGCTGCGCGCGCCGGTTGCGGTCAGCCTGCAAGGCGCCGGGGCAATCGATGGTTTTGGCTTCAAGCTGGTCGGCACGCTCGGCGATTTGCATGTCGAGGCGCAGCCGACGGTAAATTTTTCCGCCGAAACCTGGAATGCGCGCCTCGCCCTCCGCCACCCCGGTGCGCCGAGATTGGCGGCCCTGCTTGGCCTCGACCGCGCCGCGAGCTGGCTGGGAGACGGGTCGTTCAGCATGGTCACCCAGCTTGCGGTCACCCCGACCCGGATTGCCGCCGATGCGATCGAACTGGTGGCCGGCGGATTGCGCATGGCGGGCAAGCTCGATCTGGCGCGCGGCGAAACGCCGCGCCTCACCGGGCGGGTGCAGGTTGAAACCCTGTCTTTGCCGTTGCCCCGACCGCAAGCGCCAGATCCTTTGCCGCTGTCAGTCCTCACGGGATGGGAGGCTGAAATTCAGATCGATGCTGGCCTGGTGACGGCGGGCCAGGTGACCCTGATGGAGAAGGCCAGCGCAACCGTGGTTTTGCAGGCGAAAAAGCTTACGGTCAAAGGGCTTGCGGCGACAGTTGCGGGTGGCAGCCTGACCGCCGAGGCCCGCGTTGATGCGGCCGCCAATCCGCCGGCGTTCGCGCTCGACGCGACCTTAACCGGCGCATCGATCGGGGCGACCTTGTTTGATCGGGCGCTGGATGTCGGACGTGGCACGGCAGACGCCCGCGTTGTAATCCAGGCGACCGGCTTTGCGCCGTCGGCGCTGCTGGCAAGCCTTGCCGGCACAATCGCCGCGACCATCCGCGACGGCGATCTGGTGGGGATCAACCTTCCCGGGCTGCGCGATGATTTTGCCGAACCCCGCATTGTCGCCGCCTTAACCTCGGGACGGTCCAGCTTCGATCAACTGACCTTACGCGCCGTGGTTGATCACGGACTGCTGAGCCTGACCCAGGCGACGCTGTCGGCGCAGGCGGGATCGATTCAGGCAACCGGGCAGTTCGATCTGATGGCCGAGCGCGTGGCGCTGCATTTGGACGTAGTGCCAGCCGGCACCGACCCGCCCCCGATGGCGCTCCGCTGGACCGGCAGTTTCGAGGCCCTGACACCAGTGCCGGAACTCGCGGGCCTGACACGATGGCGCGCCCAACGCCCGCCCGGTTGACCTTAATCCCGCCCCTTTCAGCCAACGTCCCTCGGGCGCGGTCTATTTGGCCGGGCCCGGGGGACGGTTTGGCAGTCCCGCTCGGCGAATATTTGGTCCACCAGCCCAACCAGCCTGTCGGCGGTGGCGGCGTAGCCGGCGCGGTCGGCATCCTGGGCCAAGCCGATCAGTCGGTCACAGAGCATCAACGGGCTTGGGGCAGGCGCGGGCAGAGTAACTGGCGTGGGCATGAGGTTTTTCCGATCTCGACACACTTGCTGGGCGGGCTGAGGCGCCGCGCAGTCACTTCATTCGCAGTGACGGAATTTTTTCCCGCCGCGCTGAATTCAGGGCCGGAAACCTTGCGGTATGGTTAACCTCGCGAAGATCACGCTCGATTTTGCAGCGCAAAGACCCGCAACGCCGAGGCAAGCGGCTGTGTGACCGCCCGCGAACTGTCTATTTCGCCGACCAACGCTGCCACCGGCATGTTGCGATGCTGCGCGATATCGGCCAGCGCCGCCCAGAACGCGGGTTCCAGCGCCACGCTGGTGCGATGCCCGCTGAGGCTGAAACTGCGCTTGGTCAGCATGGCATGAGCCGCCCGACCGCCCAGGACGCGGCTTCGGCGACGACCGGATCGGCGTCGTTCAGCAAGTTCTGCGCGGTTGGGATCAGGCTGACGTCGGCGGAATTGCCAATCGCTGTCAGCACGTTTCGCACGAACCGATTGCGCCCGATGCGCTTGACCGGCGATCCCTGGAACAGCGCACGAAATCCGGCATCGTCGAGCGCCGCCAGCATGTCGAGCCGCGGTGCCGCCAGATCGGCGCGGGCCTGCAATTTTGCATGCTGCCCGGCGGCAGCGAACCGGTTCCACGGGCACACCGCCAGGCAGTCGTCGCAGCCATAAATCCGGTTGCCCATCGCCGGACGCAGCGCATGCGGGATCGGCCCATGATGTTCGATGGTCAGATAGGAAATGCAGCGCCGCGCGTCGAGCTGATAGGGGCCGATAAAAGCGTTGGTCGGGCAGATATCGAGGCAGCGCGAACACGTCCCGCAGCGATCGGCATGGGGGGCGTCGGGCGCGATTTCGAGGCTGGTGAAAACCTCCCCCAGGAACAGCCACGAGCCGTGCTGGCGCGACACCAGATTGCTGTGCTTGCCCTGCCAGCCCAGCCCCGCCGCCTGCGCCAGCGGCTTTTCCATCACCGGGGCGGTATCGACGAACACTTTCACCTCCGAGCCGAAGCGCGCCACGATGAATTGCGCGAGATGCTTCAGCATCCCCTTCATCACATCGTGATAGTCGCGATTGCGGGCATAAACCGAAATTCCACCGCGATCCGGTTGCGCCAGCACGGCCAGCGGATCGTCGACGGGCGCATAGGACAGCCCAAGCGCGATCACGCTGCGCGCGTCAGGCCATAATGTTTGCGGATGGGCGCGCTCGTCAAAGCGCTCCGCGAGCCAGCCCATATCGCCGTGCCGTCCATCGGCCAGAAAATCGGCGAGCCGCGCCCGTGCCTCTGGCCCCAAAGCTGCCGGCGCAAATCCCACGGCATCAAACCCGAGGGCAAGCGCCTTGGCGCGGATCAGGTCAGCCGCGCCCGCGATAGCCGGCTACCCCCTGGTCGGGGATCCACACATCGGCGGGGGGCGCGCCGGTTTGCCAGAACACGTCGATCGGGATGCCGCCGCGCGGATACCAGTAACCGCCGATGCGGAGCCAGACCGGATCGAGCAGGGATACCAGGCGGCGGCCGATTTCGATCGTGCAGGCCTCGTGGAAGGCGCCGTGGTTGCGAAACGACCCGAGAAACAATTTCAACGACTTGCTTTCCACAATCCAGGCCGCCGGTACGTAGTCGATCACCAGATGGGCGAAATCAGGCTGGCCGGTGATCGGGCAGAGCGAGGTGAATTCAGGTGCCGCAAACCGCACCAGATAGCGCAGATCCTGATGCGGGCTCGCGACCCGTTCCAACACTGCCGTTTCCGGCGAGGTCGGCATTGCTACGTGCTTGCCAAGCTGGGTCAGGCCGTCGGTCATTGCACCAAATCTCCCAATTTCCATCGCGCCCGCACAATGTCGGAATGCGCGGCCAGTCGCTGGTCGGCGATGGCGTGCCGCATGCCCGCCATCAGATCGGCATAATATGTCAGGTTATGCCAGGTCAGCAGCATCGGCCCGAGCATTTCGCCGCCACGGAACAGATGATGCAGATAGGCACGGCTGTGGCGGCTGCAAAGCGGGCAGCCGCACGCAGGATCGAGTGGCCCGCCATCATCGGCAAAGCGGGCATTGCGCATGTTGAACACGCCACGGCTGGTATAAGCCCGCCCGGTGCGGCCGGCCCTGGTCGGGATCACGCAATCGAACATGTCGATGCCGCGCGCCACCGCGCCGAGCAAATCATCGGGCGTGCCAACCCCCATCAGATAGCGCGCCCGGTCGGCCGGCAGCATCGGTGCGGTGAAATCCAGCACCGCGAACATCGCCGCCTGGCCTTCGCCGACCGCGAGGCCGCCGATCGCATAGCCCTCAAAATCAATCGCGGTGAGGGCCGCCGCCGATTCTGCCCGCAAACCTTCGAACACGCTGCCCTGCACGATGCCGAACAGCCCGTAGCCGGGGCGTGCCACGAACGCATCGCGCGACCGGCCAGCCCAGCGCATGGAGAGTTCCATTGACGCCCGCGCCTCGGCTTGCGTGCAGGGGAATTTGGTGCATTCGTCGAAAGCCATGCTGATCGTTGCATCGAGCTGGTGCTGAATGCCGATCGAGCTTTCCGGGGTCAGCCGATGCCGGGAGCCATCGATGTGGGATTGGAAGGTCACCCCATCGGCGTCAAGTTTGCGCAGCTGTGCCAGCGACATCACCTGAAAGCCGCCGGAATCGGTCAGGATCGGTCCAGGCCAATCCATCATCCGGTGAAGTCCACCCATTGCGGCTACGCGGTCGGCGGACGGGCGCAGCATCAGATGATAGGTGTTGCCCAAAACAATGCTGGCGCCTGTGCTGCGCACCGCGTCCGCCGTCATCGCCTTCACCGTGCCGGCGGTGCCGACCGGCATAAAGGTCGGCGTCGGCACCTCGCCATGGGCGGTGTGCAGCGTGCCCAGCCGGGCGGCGCCATCATTGCTGTGGCGGGTCCAGGACAGGCTCATGCGCGTTCCAGTAAGCAGGCGTCACCATAGGAGTAGAACCGGTAACCAGACGCAATGGCATGCGCATATGCCGCCTGCATGCGGTCCTGGCCGGCGAAGGCGCAGACCAGCATGAACAGGGTCGATCGCGGCAGATGGAAATTGGTCAGCAACAGGTCGGCGCTGGTGATTTTATGGCCTGGGGTGATGAAGATCGCGGTTTCGCCGTTGAAGGGTTGGATGTGCCCAGCTGCATCGACCGCCGATTCGAGCAAGCGCAGACTGGTGGTGCCGACCGCGACCAGCCGACCGGTGCGCGCATTGATGGCGTCGGCGGCGCCCTGGGTGATCACCCCGCGTTCGGGGTGCATGCGATGGTCGCGAACGGCGTCAGCGCGCATCGGCAGGAAGGTGCCGGCGCCGACATGGAGTGTGACGGTCGCATGCAAGACGCCGCGCGTGGACAAGGCGGCGAGCAACGCCGGGGTGAAATGCAGTCCCGCCGTGGGGGCTGCAACCGCGCCATCATGGGCGGCAAACATGGTCTGGTAATCGGCTGCATCCTGCGCGGTCGGGCCTTGCGGGCGGGTGATATAAGGTGGCAGCGCGAGGGCGCCGGCGCGGCGCAAGGCTGCGTCAAAAGCCGCGCCTTGCAGATTAAAGGCCAGAATTGCACTGCCGTCATCGCCACGGACCCGCACCGTAGCTTGAAGGTCGGCGTCGAAAACCAGCGTGTCGCCGACCCGCATCCGTCGCGCATTGCGCACCAGGGCGTGCCAGCCGCCATCGGCCGTGGGGCGATCCAGAGTGATGCCGATCCGTGCCTCGCCGCGCCGTGCGGTCAGTTGCGCCGGGATCACCCGTGTGTCGTTGCTGACCAGCATGTCGCCAGGGCGCAACAGGTCCACAAGATCGCGAATATGAAGGTCGGTGAGCTTGGCGGCGACGTGCAGCAGCCGTGCCGCCTCTCGCGGACGGGCCGGTTGGTGGGCGATACGGTCGGCAGGCAGCTCGAAATCGAAATCGCTCGCGCGCATCAGCCTGGAACGGGCGTCAGGCGCCGGACCATGCGCACCAGCGGAATGCTGATCGCGACCGCCCAGGCCTTGCCGACGATTTGCCCGGCGATGAAATCGAGGTTGTGGAATGCCAGCGACAGAAACACGAACGAGTCGACCACCAGCCCAACCCCCGACGATGCCACCACAGCCAGAACCAGGCCGCGCCGTTGCAGCGGGGTGTAGACCGCGAAATCGGCGAGTTCGCTGAGCAGGAACGCAACGCCTGACGCAATCACCAACTCGGTTGGAGCCACGAAAGAACTCGCTGCTGTGCCGATCAGCACCGCCACCAGGCCAGCCATGGTGCCGAAACTGCGCTGCACCAAATCGCGCAACACCAGCGCGAAGCCCACCATCAACACCCCCGACGGCGCCATCAATCCGGGGGCGACCGGGATCAGGCATGGACCGTTCGGCATGCACACAGTACCAACGTGGCCGATCATCCAATTCGCCAGCGGCACACAGGCGAGAAACCCGATGAACGAGGCGATCCCGATCGTGCGCATCAGCGGGCTGCCAAATAGGACGCGATCTCGATCAGATTGCCATCCGGATCGCGGCAATAGACTGACGTGATCGGCCCCAACGCGCCAACTTTCGCCGACGGGCCTTCAACGATGGCAACACCGCATTCACCGAGATGGCGCACCAGATCATCCGGCCCGATCGCGGTCACGAAACACAAATTCTGCGAGCCGGGCACAGCCACAGCGGCCGTATTGGGCCGGTCGCCGCCCTCGGCCTGGTCGAGATTTATTTTCTGCCCGCCAAAGCGCAGCGCGGTACGGCCGCGATTGCCGAATTCCTCGCGGTCCATGCCCAGCACGCGTTGATACCACGACGCCGTCACCTCCATGTCGCGGCAGGTGACAACCATGTGGTCAAGCCGATCGACGGTGAAGCGCATCACTCCATCCCATCATAAAAATCATTGCCCTTGTCATCTATGATGATGAAAGCGGGGAAATTCTCGACCTCGATGCGCCAGACTGCTTCCATGCCGAGTTCGGGGTATTCCAGAACCTCTACCTTGCGGATGCAGTCTTGTGCCAGGCGTGCCGCCGGTCCGCCAACGCTGCCGAGATAAAATCCGCCAGTGGCGCGGCAGCTATCCTTGACCGCTTTCGACCGATTGCCCTTGGCCAGCATGACCATCGATCCGCTGCGGGCCTGGAAGGCAGCGACGTAGCTGTCCATGCGTCCGGCCGTGGTCGGCCCGAAACTGCCGGTCGCCATGCCGGTCGGGGTTTTGGCCGGACCGGCGTAATAAACCGGATGATTCTTGAGGTAGTCCGGTAAATCCTGCCCGGCATCGAGCCGTTCCTGAAATTTGGCGTGGGCGATGTCGCGCGCGACCACCATAGGCCCGGTCAACGACAGGCGGGTTTTGACCGGGAAGCTCGACAATTGCGCCAAAATCTCCGCCATCGGCCGGTTGAGGTTTACCTCCACCACATCGCCGCCGAGCGTGTCATCGGTAGTTTCGGGGAGATATTTGTGCGGATCGGTTTCCAAAGCTTCCAGGAACACACCTTCGGGGGTAATCTTGGCCTTGATCTGGCGGTCGGCACTGCACGAAACACCGATGCCGACCGGCAGGCTGGCGCCGTGGCGCGGCAGGCGGATCACCCTTACGTCATGGCAGAAATACTTGCCGCCAAACTGGGCGCCGATGCCGAGGCTGCGGCTGAGTTCGAGCACCTGCTGTTCCATTTCGAGATCGCGGAAGGCGCGGCCGGATTTGCTGCCGGTGGTCGGCAGTTCATCAAGATACTTCGTCGATCCCAGCTTGACCGTTTTCATCGTGGTTTCCGCGCTGGTGCCCCCGATCACGATCGACAGATGGTATGGCGGGCAGGCCGAGGTGCCCAAGCTTTTCATCTTGGTTTCGAGGAATTTCAGGATTTTTTCCGGCGTCAGGATTGCGCGGGTTTCCTGGAACAGGAATGATTTGTTGGCGCTGCCGCCGCCCTTGGCGACGAACATCAGATGGAATTCATCGGCGTGATGCTCACCAGGGGCCGCGTAGATGTCGAGTTGCACTGGCAGGTTGTTGCCGGTGTTGACCTCCTGGAACATGCTCAAGGCCGCCATTTGCGAATAGCGCAGATTGGTTTCGGTGTAGGTGCGGTGGACGCCGTAGCTCAGCGCTTCTTCTTCATCGCCATCGACCCATACGCACTGGCCCTTTTTGCCGAAAATAATCGCAGTGCCGGTGTCCTGGCACATTGGCAGCACCCCGCCGGCCGAGATATTGGCATTCTTCAGCAGATCGAGGGCGACGAAACGATCATTCGATGATGCTTCCGGGTCATCGAGGATCGCACGCAAGCTCGCCAGATGCGCCGGGCGCAGCAGATGCGAGACATCGTGGAACGCCCGCACCGCTAATTCCTCCAGCAATTTCGGCGCGATCTTGAGGATCGTGCGCCCTTCGAACTGCGCCGTGGTCACGCCATCGAGTTCGAGCTTGCGCCACGGCGTCGGATCGGGGCCGAGCGGGAACATCGGTTCATAGAGGAAGTTGGACGGCCGCGGCGGGATGGCGTTCATCGGGGAAGGTCCTCAGGATTTCGGCGGTGTGCGGCGGCGAAACGCATCAAGCTGCACAACCTGCGGTGTGGTGGACGCGACTTCTTCGGCCGGAGCCTCGGATTCTGCCACCGGCTCCGGCGCCTTCTCCGGCATAATCACCCGGAAACGCAGCACAAATTGGGCATGCGGATCGGCGAAGGCGGTGACCGACGCCAGTGGGATTTCCAGCATGCTGCCAACCCCGCCGAACGACAGGCCAACCCGCAGCGTGTCGGTTTCCGGCACCACCGCCATGTCCCAGAACTGGTGCTGGAGCACGATGGTCATTTCTTCCGGGTATTGCGCGCGCAGGCGCGGCGGCACAACGACGCCCGGATAGTCGGTGCGCAGCGTGATGTAGAAATGATGCGACCCCGGCAGGCCCTCGCGCCCGACATGGATCAGGGCGGACCGCATGACGCCACGCATCGCCGCTTCCGTCCATTCATCGTATGGGAGCAGGCTTTCCGGTGGTTCGCCGCTTTTGGTGTCACTCATAGGTTGCCTCGTGCATCATGGTGTTCCCATAGCGCCTGTGGGCGATGGGGAAAAGGGCGGGCGCTGTTTGCGTGTCGCGCCACCCTGACCTTACGCTACCTGCTCCAAGCCGGTTGCAATGGGGCGATCGTTGCGAACACCGGGCAATCCGCCGCATGGGCGCCGGGCAGATAGCCGAGGCTCATCAGGAACTCACCGACAATTTCACCGCCGGTAAAGCGAAAGGTGGCGCGGAACAGTTTCACCCAGGCCGCTTTGTCGCGCGGGTGATGGGCCGCGAGCCAGCCATCGAAACTGCCATGGGACTGTTGCAGGCCCTGGACCGTGCGGGCGTTATTGATGATGGCATCAACCTTGAGCCGGTTGCGGATAATGCCGGGATCGGCGAGCAACCGGGTGCGATCGGCGTCATCGAAGGCCGCGACCCGATCGACCGCGAAGCCTGCAAAGGCCGCATTCATCGTGGCGCGGCGTTTGAGGACGATTTCCCAGCTTAGCCCAGCCTGCATAATTTCCATGCACAGCCGTTCAAACATCACCGTTTCATCCCGTTTGGGGAACCCGTGTTCGTGGGCGTGGTAATGTTGATGTACGGGGTTGCCGGGGGCGAAGGCGCAGTAGGCTGACAAGCCGGCCTCCGGAATACAAAAAGTGGGGGGCATTCTGTTGCCCGGGGCCCCCCTAACCGCGCTTATTGCAGCTTACGCTGCGACAGCGAATGCCTCATGATTGTCATTGGCACTTGTATTACAGCCCGATAACGGCGGTACAATGCCGGGCAAAAGATGAGTCTTTACCACGCGTGTCGAGCCTGTTTCGCCCCCAAATAACCCACCCTTTTGCAAGGGATGAGGTTTGGTGGAGGCGCCGGGCACTGCCCCCGGGTCCACAACGATTATTCCAATCACCGTTTATCACCATAGCCGGCAAGCCGGCACCGCAGATATAGGCTGTCCCGGGGCCGATTGAAAGGGACTATTGAAAGGGACTATAGTGAGTGCCCGAAAAAGGGGCTTCGCGCGATGGAACTGACCGAACAGCAACTGGCGGAAATCGCCGCCCAACGTGAGACAAGCGCGCCGACCCGGCGCGCTACCGTCCCTGCACTCGAAGCGATGCTGTTCGAAGCCCGCCCGGTGCTCGACCACGGCTTCGTCCGGGTGGTGGACTATATGGGCGATGACGCGGCCGTGGTGCAGGCAGCACGGGTATCGTATGGCCGGGGCACGCGGCGCACCACCGAAGATGCCGGGCTGATCCGCTATTTGCTGCGCCATCGCCATACGAC
>JACMOQ010000262.1 GCA_014377905.1 Acetobacteraceae bacterium
CCAACCAAGCCTGGGCATAGGAAACCGGGCTCATATACGACGCATCAACCTGCTTGGCGGCGAAGGCCTGGATGACGCCGGCATAGTCGGCCGCCATCACCAGCTTGACCGGAATTTCGAAGATTTCTTCGAGCAGCTTCTGGTAGGGCGTGTAGCGTGCTAGGCGGTCGGCGTCGTTTTCCCCACCCAGCAGGCCCATGCGGATGGTCGGCACCTGCGCGGCCCAGGGGCGCTTGCCTTTCTTGGGCATGGCACGTGTTTCCTGCGCCATTGCGGTGGTTGCGAACGGCAGGACAGCGCTGGCGGCGAGCAGTTGGCGACGATGGATCATCTTGGCACCTTCCCGTGGTGGAACTTCCCCGGACTCTGCGCTGATATGGCAGTTGGATGTCAAGGGGATGACAGTTTCGTTACGGCGACTGTCACAAAACCTTCAAGCACGGCGACCCGGCGATTTGCCATAACCCGGCCGAACGGTAATGGGCAATTGGGCATGTTGGTGATTGAGGGCGTGTCGAAGGTTTTCGGCACAAATCGGGCGGTGGATAATATTTCGCTCAGCGTGCCCAAGGGCCAGTTCGTGGGCGTGATCGGCCGCTCCGGCGCCGGCAAATCGACCATGCTGCGGATGATCAACCGCCTCGCCGACCCGACCAGCGGCACCATAAAATGGGACGGACGCGATGTTTCTGCGCTGTCCGGCGCGCAACTGCGTGACTGGCGGCGGCGATGCGCGATGATTTTTCAGCAATTCAACCTGGTTGGCCGGCTGGATGTGCTGACCAATGTGCTGATGGGGCGGCTTGCGCATACCTCCACCCTGCGGGCGATGATCAAGCTGTGGCGCGATGAGGACCGGGTTATAGCGATGGCGGCGCTCGACCAGATGGACATCGCGCAACTGGCGCCGCAGCGCGCCGATGAATTATCGGGTGGCCAGCAGCAGCGCGTGGCGATCTGCCGGGCACTGGTGCAGGAACCCGAGATCATTTTGGCTGATGAGCCGGTGGCGTCCCTCGACCCGCGCAATTCCAAGGTGGTGATGGACAGCTTGCAGCGAATCAACCGCCATTTCGGGCTGACGGTGCTGGTCAATCTGCATTCGCTTGATTTGGCGCGCGGCTATTGCGACCGGCTGGTCGGCATGGCCGGCGGGCGGATCGTGTTCGATGGCACGCCTGCCGCGCTGACCGAAAGCGTGGCCCGAGAACTCTACGGCATGGAGGCGCGCGATGTGATGGACGACGCCGACATGCCGGCGATGGACGGCGCGCTGGGCGCGCCGTCGCCGATTTAACCCCATAACTTGAGAGATTCCGATGATTAATCGCCGCACCATGCTGGCCGGTCTTGCCGTTGCCACGTCCGCCACCACCGTTCGCGCCCAGGGCGTGTCGGAATTGGTCTTTGCCTCCGTGCCGGCCGAAAACGCATCGGGCGTGTCCGACCGCATGGCGCCGTTCATTGCCTATCTGACGAAGGAAATCGGCGTGAAGGTAACGCTTCGCATCGCCAACGACTATGCCGCGGTGATCGAGGGCCAGCGCGCCGGCAACATCCACATCGGCGGCTACGGCCCGGCATCCTTCGCCCGCGCCCGGCTGACCGGGGTGCAGACCGATGCGTTCATCATCGATGTCAACGCCGATGGCAGCAAAGGCTACTATTCGGTGTTCTATGCGCTGGCCTCCAGCCCGTACAAGACTATCGATGACCTGAAGGGCAAGAACCTCGGTTTGGTCGATCCGAATTCGACCTCTGGCTACAACATGCCGCTATTCGCGCTGAACAAGCACGGCATTCCGTCGGCCGAGAAGTTCTTCGGCAAGGTGCAGACCACCGGCAGCCATGAAAACGCCGTGCTCGCGCTCGCCCAAGGCACTGTCGATGTCGCCGCCAACTGGTGGAATGCTGATGACGATAGCAACCTTGTCCGGATGCTCGGTAAGGGCATGGTCAAGAATGCGTCTGGCCAAATGATGAAGAAGGAGGATTTCCGGGTTGTCTTGAAGACTGATCTGATCATCAACTCGCCCACCGCGATGCTGGCGTCACTGCCGGCGCCGCTGAAGGCGAAGATCACCGACGCCTTTCTCAATGCCCACGTCAAGGACAAGGCCGCGTTCGAAAAACTGTCGGACGGCAAGAACAAGCCCTGGCAGGCGATTGGCAACGCCGCTTATGACGACACGATCAAACTGATCCAATTCGTTGACGCCCTGCGTAAGAAGGCCTGAGCCTGATTGTCGCGGGCGGGCCAATTGGTCGGTCGCGACACTTGGCCGCATAGCATGATCCATACCATCGCCATCCCGCCCGACGCCCAGATGGCGCCGCTGATGCGGGGCTATGCCGCGTCGGTTTCCGCGCGCCGCCGACAGATGCTGTTGGGGGCGGCAATCGCGATTTTGGCGTTCCTGCTCGCTTGCATCGGCGCCGAAGTCGATCCGGACAAGTTTTGGGCCAATCTCGGGAATTTCGGTGGCTATTTCTATCGCATTTCCAAGCTCGACACTGGCAGCTTCGCGTGGACCGACCCGGTCGAGTGGTATTGGGGTTTAGGGCGCTGGTTGCGGTTGCTGGGCGAGACTTTGTTGATGGCCTATCTCGGCACCGCGACCGGGTTTGTCGGCGGCTTCCTGGCCTGCTTCCTGTGCAGCCGCAATCTGGTGGCGCGCGCCTGGGTGCGCTTCACGGCGCGCCGGATGCTGGAATTCTGCCGCACGGTGCCCGACATTGTTTTCGCGCAGATCTTTGTGATCGCCTTCGGGTTGGGGCCGCTGCCTGGCGTGCTGGCCATCGCCATCCACACCACCGGCGCGCTCGGCAAGCTATTTTCCGAAGTTGTCGAGAGCATCGACATGAAGCCGGTTGAGGGCGTTGCGGCATCCGGCGGCACCTGGGTGGAACAGATCCGCTTCGGGGTGCTGCCGCAGGTGCTGTCGAACTTCGCCAGCTATGGGATTTTACGATTTGAGGTAAATGTCCGTGGCGCGACTGTGCTGGGCTTTGTCGGCGCCGGCGGCATCGGCGAAGAATTGCTGCTGGCGATACGCAAGTTCTTCTATTCCGATGTCTCGGCGATCCTGCTGCTGGTGGCGATCTGCGTGATGGTGATCGACCTCGCGTCCGAACACATCCGCCATCGCCTTTTAACCATCGAAGGCGGCAAGACATGAGCGAGCGCGCGGCGCTGGTCGCCCGCTTCCCCGCAGCGTTTGCCCCCAACTGGTCGGCGCGGGTGCAAACCATCGGTGTGGTCGGAGGGGCGGTGGGGCTTTATATCTTCGGGTTGGTGACACTCGATTTCGACCCGTCGCGCATCATGCGCGGCTTTGCGCGGCTCGGCGATATTTTCGAGATGATGCTGCCGCCGACGCCGGATAGCTGGTCGCGCGGGCAGCTTTATTTTGAGGCGCTGATCCAGACCTTGTCGATTGCGTTTCTGGGCACCCTCATGGCGGCAATCCTGGCTGTTCCGCTCGGGTTTCTCGCCGCGCGCAACATTGTTGCCAACTGGCTGCTGCATATTCTGGCAAGGCGCGGCCTGGATACGATGCGCAGTGTCGATACGCTGATCTGGGCGCTGATCTGGATTAACGTGGTCGGGCTGGGGCCGTTTGCCGGGGCGCTGGCGATCATGACCGCCGATATTGCGGCCTTCGGCAAGCTGATGTCGGAGGCGATTGAGACGGCAGATCGTAAACCGGTCGAAGGGGTGGCGGCTGCGGGCGGGAATCGTTTGGAAGCTATAAGGTTCGGGATCATCCCGCAGATTTTGCCGATCTTTGCCAGCCAGGTCCTGTATTTCTTTGAATCCAACACACGATCGGCCACCATCATCGGCATCGTTGGCGCCGGCGGCATCGGGCTTTATCTGTCCGAAGAAATCCGTGTGCTGGAATGGCAGCGCGCGGCGTTTTTGATCCTGATGGTGCTGGTGACGGTGGCGATTATCGATCAAATATCGCAAAGACTGCGGGCGGCGATCATGGGTAATCGGGGGCGCTAGAGCATCATCCGATCGGATAAAGATGATCGTGATTACAGAACCTTAAAGCGTGTCCGCTGAGTCAATAAAAACGGATCACGCTCTAACGGCGCAGCAACCGCTTGCCCTCGCTGAACTGCCACGCCAGCAACCCTGCGATTCCGACGATCAGTTCCCGCACCCGCTTGACCATGGACAGCGCGATGCTGGCGTCGGGCGCGATGCCGAACAGCCCGCCGGCCAGGATGAAGCCGGCCTCTTGCACGCCGAGCGCGCCGGGCACCACAAAGCCGGCGCTGCGGGCAGCCATGCCCATGGTTTCGATCACCATCGCTTCCTGCCAGCCGCAGGGGATGCCGATGGCGTAAAGCGCGATCCAGGTTTCGGCAACGCCAAGCAGCCAGGCCAACAGATGCAGCCCGGTGGCTTGCAGCAGGGCCGCGCGGTCCTTTTGCAGGCGCAGCAATTCGCCATGCAGGCCGCGCACCACATCGACGGACACCGTCGGGAACAGCCTTCCCAGCCGCTCGGCCAGCCATTCGATTGCCCGCAACGCGCCAACCCGCTGGGCGACCACCAACCCAATCAGGCCCGCGCCCATCGCGATCATACCGCCCTGGATCCACGGCGCCCAACTGTGATCGACGCTCATCATCGTCAGTATTGCGATGCCGGCGGCGGTGAACAAAAATTGGGTAATCGCCTCAATCGTCACGTCAATGATCGTGCCGGCCGAGGCTTGCGGGCCGGAAATGCCGCGCTGCATCAGCAGGCGGATGCCGACCAGATTGCCGCCGAGCTGGGCGACCGGCAACATGGAATTCACCGCCTCACGGATCCAGCGAATGCGGAGATACCGATTGACCTTGGGCCGTGCCTCGCCAATTGCCGCCCGCCAGGCGATGGCACTGAACCAGAGCTGAAACGCATGCAGCGCCAGGATCGGCGGGATCACCCAGGCAGCTTGCAGCACTTCGCGCCCAATTGCCGCGGCACCAAACCAGCCGACCAGCGCGGTCACCACCGCGGCGCCGATGCCGAGGGCGATCAGACCGAAGCGCATAGGGATTTTGCCACGAAAAACTGCATGTTGCGCGCCTTAGGGGGGACGAAACGCCGCCATGTCAAGAACAGGCATTGATTCACGCCGTCAGCGCCGCCACAAACTGCCGTCCAAACGATCGGACCAGCCATGCACGAGCTTCGCCTGCACAACAGCCTGACCCGTCGACGCGAGGTTTTCGCCCCGATCGACCCTGGCCATGTGCGGATGTACGTATGTGGGCCGACGGTGTATGACCTGCCGCATGTCGGCAATGCCCGCCCGGTGGTGGTGTATGACGTGCTGGCGCGGTTGCTGCGCCGGCTTTATCGGCGTGTCACCTATGTTCGCAACATCACCGACGTGGACGACAAGATTAACGCGCGGGCGACGGCGTCCGGCGAGCAGATCGGCGAAATTACTGCCCGCACCACCGCCGATTATCAGGCCGATATGGCGGCACTCGGCGCATTGCCGCCGGATATCGAACCGCGGGCGACCGGGCATATCGCGCAGATGCAGGTCATCGCCCAGCGGCTGATTGAGTCCGGCCACGCCTATGTGGCAGACGGCCACGTGCTGTTCGCGGTGCTGAGCTACGCTAAATACGGCCAGCTATCGGGGCGTAACCGCGATGACCAGATTGCCGGCGCGCGGATCGATATTGCGCCCTACAAGCGCGATCCGGCCGATTTCGTGCTGTGGAAACCATCTCCCCCCGAACTGCCGGGCTGGGACAGCCCATGGGGTCGCGGCCGGCCGGGCTGGCATATCGAGTGCAGCGCGATGTCGCATGCCACCCTGGGTGAAAGCTTCGACATCCATGGCGGCGGCAACGATCTGATCTTTCCGCATCATGAAAACGAGATTGCGCAATCTTTGTGCGCTTTCCCCGGCAGCAGCTTCGCGCGGGTGTGGCTGCATAACGGCATGCTGAACATCAATGGCGAAAAAATGTCGAAATCGCTCGGCAATTTCTTCACCGTGCGCGATGTGCTGGCGAAGTTTCCGGGCGAGGCGATAAGGCTGATGTTGCTGCATGGGCATTACCGGGCGCCGATCGATTTTTCCGAAACCGGGCTGGGCGATTGCCGGCGCGAACTTGACCGGTTCTATCGCGCGATTGAGCGCACGCCGGCAGCACCGACGGCCGAGGTTCCGGCGGCTGTAATGGACGCCCTGTGTGATGACCTCAACACGCCGCTGGCGATTTCGGCGATGCATGCGCTGGCCGATGCGGCGATGGCGGGCGATGCAATGGCGTCTGCCGGGTTGCAGGCGGCGGGGCAGTTGCTGGGGCTGCTTCAGGTGTCGCCAGCTTCATGGTTTCAGGGCGGGGATGACAGCGCGTGGATTGAGACCGCAATCGCCGAACGAATTGCCGCCCGCAAGGCGCGCGATTTTGCCCGCGCCGATGCCATCCGCGCGGACCTAGCGGCCAAGGGTGTGCTGTTGGAAGACAATGCCGGCGGCACCACCTGGCGGTTGGCATGACAAGGACTGCGGCGTGACCGGACGTGACGGCGGCGCCGATCTGGTGCCACTTGGCAACACGCCGGTGGTGATTTTGGTGCGACCGCAGCTCGCCGACAATATCGGCGCGGTGGCGCGGGCAATGGCCAATGGTGGCTTGTATCATCTGCGGCTGGTCGCACCACGCGATGGCTGGCCGCAGCCGGCGGCGTGGCGCAATGCGTCGGGCGCCGATCGGCTGCTTGATGATCTGACCTTGCACGAGACGGTTGCCGACGCGGTGGCCGATCTGCATCACGTGTTCGCCACCTGCCCGCGCCCGCGCCATATCATCAAGCCGGTGCTGACCGCGCGCGGGGCGGCCGCCGAATTGCGGGCGATCACCGCGCGCGATCTGCGCTGCGGGCTGCTGTTCGGACCGGAGCGCGCGGGGCTGGATAATGACGACATGGCGGCATGCGACGCGCTAATCCGCTACCCGTTGAACCCGGATTTCATGTCGCTGAACCTGGCGCAGGCCGTGATGGTGATGGCGTATGAATGGTGGACGACAACCGATGAAACCATGCCGAAGCGGTTGATGACCAATGAAACGGAAATTGCGACCAAGGGCGCGCTGGATAATTTCCTGGCCCATCTGGTGCGGGAACTCGACGATAGCGGGTTCCTGCGCAACGTGCCGAAGCGTCCGGGGATGGTGCGCAACATCCGGCATTTCTTTGAGCGTGGGGAAGTGACGGCGCAGGAATTGCGGACCCTGCACGGGATGGTGACGGAGTTGGCGCAGGGGCGTGGGGCGCGGAAGGGTTA
>JACMOQ010000263.1 GCA_014377905.1 Acetobacteraceae bacterium
ACATGCCTGCCTTGGGACTGCACTGGCCGGCAAGGATTGGATGACGTGGGGCGGGACGGTCCGAAAACGAGGAGCAGGTCAAATCGACCAAAGCCTGTCGTCATGGCCGGGTCAGAAACGAAGTCACGTCATGCAAATGGCATCGGCAACAAAAAGGGCGACCCGCTTTTGCGGGCCGCCCCTTCTTTTGTACTGAACGACTGATCAGAACTTGAACGTCGCTCCGGCATAGAGCATCCGGCCGTACACGTCGTAGGTGTTGGCCGACGTGCGGGTCCCCGGAAAGGTAACCTGATTGGTGTCGCCGAACAGCGGCGGCTTCTTGTCGCCGATGTTGTCCATGCCGATGTAGAAAGCGAAGTGACGGGCGGCATCCAGGTCAAAACGCACCTGCACGTCGTGGTAGGTATAGGCGCCAACCCGGATCGGCGCGGTCGCGGCCAGGTTGTCGACCACCGGGCCAAGATAATTAGCGCGATAGTTGATCGAGAACTGGCCAAAGGTCAGCGTTGTCGAAACGTTCACCCGGTCCTTGAACCCGGTGCCGAGCCGGCCGCAGCTATAGCAATCCAGCTGGCCGAGCTCGTCCTGCGTCGGCCCGCCGGGGAACGACGTCTGTTCCTGCTTCAGGCGGTGGTTCCACAGGGCCGTGATGTCGATCGAATTGCCTTCGCCAAAACCATAGCGATAGCGAGCCTGCACATCGATGCCCGCAACGCGGAACGAGCCGGTGTTGAGGTTGAGCGCGTTGACGGTGACCACCTTGCCGCGATTGTCACGAACGATATTGTTGCAGAACAGGGCGGCACCGCTGCCTTCCAGGCATTCATCAAGCGATGTCTGCTGGCCGATGATGCCGATCGCGTTCTTCACCTTGATGTCGTAATAATCCGCCGTCAGGCTGAAGCCCGGCAGGAAGCTGGGCTGCAACACCACACCGGCGGTAAGGGTCTTGGCGGTTTCCTCGTTCAAGTTCAGATTGCCACCGGTAAAGCCGTTGATCGTCTGGATTTGTGCTGTGGTGTAGACAAAGCCGCCACCGGCCACGGCCGCTGCAACTGCCGGGATTGCCTTGCACGCCGCCGACAGATTGGACTTGCTGAGGGGCGCGCCGTCGCCATTGCCTTCGCGCTGGTCGCAAGGATCGACAACCGCCGGGAAGGTTTCGCTTTGTGCCGAAAACAGCTCGCTGATATTGGGTGCGCGCGTCGCTTCGGAATAGACAGCGCGGAAGCGGATATCCTTGATAGGGGCATATTCGCCGCCGACCTTCCAGCTCCAGACGCCGCCCACCGTCGAATAATCGGCATAGCGCGCGGCGCCTTCGACGCCGAGGTAATAGGCCAGCGGCACTTCGCGCAGGATCGGCGCGACAACTTCGACAAAGCCTTCCTTGACGTTGAAGCTGCCGATCGTGTCGGAAAGCTGGTTGCCCAGCGTCAAGCCGTCGTTGGTCGCCTGGTCGAAATCCTCGGTGCTGCTTTCGTGGCGATATTCGGCACCGACAGCAAAGGCCAGCGGGCCGCCAGGCAGTTCGAACAAGCTGCCCGATACCGAGCCCGAAACCACGTCCTGCTTGACCCGTGCGTCATAGGTCGAACGCTGGCCATTGTTGGTGACGTAGGCCGCCGCCGCAGAACTGACGGTGTTGAAACCGAAGATGTTGATCGGCACGCACTTGGGATCATTGTTGTTCGGATTGGCATCGACGTTGATCGAACAGACCGGGCCATTCGGCCCCTGCACGGCATTCAGCGCATTGGCATATTGCGGCCCAAGGATGGTGCCCGACGAGGTGATGTCCTTGGTCTGGCCGTGGGTATAATAGACATCATAATGAAAACCCTTGCCGAAATCGCCGCGCACGCCGCCGACCAGCCGCCAGGTATCGCGATCGGCGATGTTGCTGCGATTGAAGATGTCGTTTGAACGGCGGCGGAACGGAATGACGTTGGGGTCGATCTCCTCATCAAGCGCGGCGTTGGCCGCCAGCCGCGCCTTCACGGCCGCCGGGACGAACGGGTTGGTGACCGGGATACCATCGAAGTTCGGCAAATCCTGGTAGGAAACCGCCAATGGCTCCAACCGCGACCGCGATTTGGTCTTGGCATATTGGCCTTCGGCATAAACCGTCAGCGCATCGCTGAATTCATAAAAGCCGCTGCCGGCCGCCAGGTAGCGTTCGACAGGCACCGCCAGATAGCGATCGGCAGCGCGGTTATAGCCATCGATGTTGGCGCCCTGGTAATTCTTCAGCGCATTGCCTGGGCCGAAGGTGAACGTATCGGGTCCCGCCGAGAACGAACCGCCATCGGTGCTGAACAGCCCCTGCTGGGCAAATGAAGACCGGTTCGGGATATCCTTGGCGGAAAACGTGCGGTTCGCCGAACGAAGGCCATCGTCTTTTTCATACTGACCATAGGCCTGGATGTGGCCGCGGCCTTCTGCAAAGCTCATGCCGGCACCCAGCGAGGCATAGGCGCGCCCGGCATCGCCCTTGTCCGAAATCGTGCCCTGAAGGCGGCCGATAATGCCTTCCAGCTTGTCGTTCATGGTGAAATTGACCACACCGGCGATCGCTTCCGAGCCATAGACTGCCGAGGCGCCACCGGTGACGACTTCGATGCGGCTGATCAGATCAGTCGGGATGCTGTTGAGATCGACGATCGACGTGCCCGGGATGCCGCCGACAAAACGCCGGCCGTTGACGAGCACGAGCGTGCGCGCCGATCCAAGGTTACGCAGGTTGACCGTGGCCGTGCCAGTGCCGGTGGTGGAGAAGTTCGTCGACGTGCGGCTGATATTCTGGCCGACCGCGGGCAGATCGGCGAGCACATCCTGGATGTTGCCGGCACCCGTATCGCGGATCGCCTGGTCCGAAAGCACCGCAACCGGCACCGACCCTTCGACCCCGATGCGGGCAATGCGCGAACCGGTGACAATAATCACATCGCTGCCGGCGTCGGACGCCACCGCTTGCGGTGCGGGCGCTGCGGTCTGGGCCATGGCGGGCGCCGCTGTGTAGCAAGCAATGCCTGCCATGGTTGAAGCCAGCAGGCGCGTGCGCGTTACAAAATTTCGCATGGAAACCTCCACAAAACACTATTAAGTTAAAATGAACTGAAATTAATCAGTCGTGATGTCGGTGACCCTTAATGCCCCTTGCCGCGAAACAAGACAATTCAATGCAGGCTATTATCAACATGATCGGCAGCACGTATGATAAAAATGACACATCAAGATCGTCCCGCTTGTTGGATATTTAACTTTCATCCGTGAGAAGTTGTATTATTACATTTACGTAATAATGCTTACATCGTCGTCAATCTGATGGCAGAGTGACAGCCGGAAACAGGGCCGCCGATCATCCATGTCGTAATCAAGCGGGGTGTCCGCATCCGAGGCCACCGGTACGGCAGTGGCCGAGCTCGGGCGGCAGCCCCTCTGGAGATGACGGAGGTCCCCGACCGCGGCCTTGTCGCATTTGTCCACGTCCGAGCGGTGCGCCCAGGACGGTCCCATAGCGACGCCTATC
>JACMOQ010000264.1 GCA_014377905.1 Acetobacteraceae bacterium
CGGCATCCGCACCTTGCACGGCCTGACCACGGATGGCTTCCCCAACTGCTTTTTCGTCGGCCGCACCCAGGCGGCGGTGGCCGGCAACCTGCCGCTGTCGCTGGGAAACCAAACCAGGCACGTGATGCATATGGTCCAGGAGGCCCGTGCAAAAGGCGCGAAAACCCTTGAGCCATCGCCTGAGGCAGTGGCCGATTACGTGAGCGAAATCCGCCGCCTTAACATCAACGGATCGCAATTTTATGTTGAATGCACGCCGGGTTATTACAATAGCGAAGGCGCGGTCGGCAACAAGAACGGGTTTTTCTCGGAAACATATGGCGCCGGGTCGTTGAAGTTCTTCGAAATTTTGGGCCAATGGCGGGCGGGCGGATTACCAGGGGTGGTGTTGCGGTAAGACCCGCCACCCCGGCGCTTTCCCACCGGGAAAGGGAAGGGGTGGGGGCGAAGTCATTACTGCTTAAACCGCGCCCACATCACCGGCAACAACCGCCCCAACCGCTCCGCCCACGCAATCTCCCCAGCCGCATCGGCAATCAGATCCTGCCGTATCTCGAGCTCCAGATACGGCAGCCCGCGCCGTTCTGCATGCACCGGCACCGAATAATCCGTCGCGTCATTAACGAAATAGGGCTCGTTCTCACCCACCACCAGCCCGCCCTCGGCGCGCAGCAAGTCGGCCATGATCAGCGCCAGCCGGTCATGGCGATGGAACAGCACCCCGGCATGCCAGGGGCGCGCGACGCCCTTATAAACCGGGGTGAAGCTGTGCATCGCGATCAGCGCGCTAAACCTGCGGCTGTCGAGTTCGGCGGCGATGCGGCTGTGGTAGGGGGTGAAAATCTCCCCCTCCCGCGCGGCGCGGGCTGCGTCGGTCAAATGCATATTGCCGGGAATTTCGGTGCTCTCGCTGATCACCGGCATTGCCCCTGGCCAGGTTGGATTGCGGTTGCAATCGATCACCAGCCGCGAATAGGCCTGCCCCAGCGCCATCGCATCAAGTGCCGCCGACAGCCGCTTGGTCACCCCCCAGATGCCGATATCCCAGCCAATATGGCGGGCGCGCTCGTGGTCCGGCAGCCCGAGATCGCCGAGCGAGGCGGGAATGGCCCGCCCGGCATGGTCGGCGGTGAACAGCAACGGACTGGTGCCATCAGGGTTGACCACCAGCAACGGATCGGGATCGGACTCTTTCAACAAACCTGCCATTACCATCTCACGCCATCTTGGGAACTCGTCGATCTAGCAAACCGCGCCCGCCGGTGATACCCAGCGCGCAATCTTCCGGAGCCATTGTCATGTCCGTCATCGTCGATATCATTGCCCGCGAAATTCTCGACAGCCGCGGCAACCCCACGGTCGAGGCCGAAATTATCCTTGATAGCGGTGCCGTCGGTCGTGCCGCGGTGCCATCGGGCGCCTCGACCGGCGCGCATGAAGCGGTTGAGCTGCGCGATGGCGACAAATCCCGTTACGGTGGCAAGGGCGTTTTGCAGGCCGTCGCCAACATCCAGGGCGAAATTTTCGAAGCCATCGGCGGCATGGACCCGACCGAGCAGGTCGCCATCGACGACATCATGATCGCGCTTGATGGCACGCCGAACAAAGCCCGCCTGGGCGCGAATGCGATTTTGGCAGTCAGCCTGGCTTGTGCGAAGGCTGCGGCCGAGGATATCGGCATGCCGCTCTACCGCTATCTCGGCGGCGCCTACGCCCGCACGCTTCCCGTGCCGATGATGAACATCATCAATGGCGGCCAGCATGCCGCCAATCCGATCGACATCCAGGAATTCATGATCCAGCCGGTTGGCGCCGCAAGTATTGGCGAGGCAGTGCGGATGGGAGCGGAGATTTTCCACACCCTGAAAAAGCAACTCAGCGATGCCGGCCACAGCACCAATGTCGGCGATGAAGGCGGCTTCGCCCCCAATCTGAAATCTGCCGACGAAGCGCTCGGCTTCATCTCCCGCGCCTGCGAAAAAGCCGGCTACCGGCCCGGCCAGGACGTGACCTTCGCACTCGACAGCGCCGCCACCGAATTTTTCCGCGACGGCATTTACGACATGCAGGGCGAGGGCAAAAAGCTCGATCCGGCCGGCATGGTCGATTACCTCGCCGATCTCTGCGCCCGCTACCCGATTGCCTCGATCGAAGACGGCTGCTCGGAGGACGACTGGGCGGGCTGGAAGCTGCTGACCGACCGGCTCGGCGCCAAGGTGCAGCTGGTTGGCGACGATCTGTTTGTGACCAACGTCGAACGCCTGCGTCGCGGCATCGAAACCGGCACGGCGAACGCCATTCTGGTCAAGGTCAACCAGATCGGCACTTTGTCCGAAACCCTCGAAACCTGCGATCTGGCGCATAAATCGGGCTATAAGGTGGTGATGAGCCATCGTTCCGGCGAAACCGAGGACACCACGATTGCCGACCTCGCCGTCGCCATCAATTGCGGGCAGATCAAAACCGGCAGCCTGGCGCGCAGCGATCGGACGGCGAAATATAATCAGCTGATCAGGATCGCGCATGGTTTGGGTTCGGCGGCGCGCTATGCGGGGCGGACGATTTTGAGCAAGTAGGCGGCGCACCGATTCTCCCCTTGAGCGACCGCACTTACACCATTCTTTAACCTCTTGTTCCGGCGCGAAACATGCAATACGATTCGCACCATGCGGATCGGTGTGTGGATCAAGCGCAAGACGCTCGCGGTGCTGCCCCCTTTGGTGCTGCTCGGCGTTGCTGCGTTCTTCGGCTGGAGCGCGACCCAAGGCGATCGCGGGTCGAGCGGCTTTGTCGCGCGCCAGGAGGAATTGCGCGCGGCGTTGATCCAGCAACAACGGGCGGCTGTCGAGCTTGCGGCGTGGGAACGGCGGGTGGCCTCGCTCCGGGATCGCCGGCTGGATCGGGATGTGCTCGACGAACGAGTACGCTCAATGCTGAACCTATCGGAAGCTAATGATATTGTTGTGATGTATCCGCCAGGGCAAAAGCTGTTCTGATCCGGGTTTGCCCGGTGGGCAATGACGCTGCCTTTTTCCCCCGATCGACGAAATAATATTGCGTAAAGTCCGGTTCTGGCGCAATCGGCATGATCGCCCCGGTGCCATCCATCCCGGTATTTCAGACGATTAACCATTGTTTAGTTAATTGTCACTATTGCATTGCACAATAAGCATTTTTTTGGAGTTGCGCTTGCCCGCATCTGGCCTTGTCGCTAGGTGTCTGGAATGATCGCGGCAGTTCGGAGGTATCTTCATGGCGCAGGCGGCAGAGCTTAAAAAGCGCGGCAAGACCAAAACCACACCACGCGGCAGCAATCAGATCGGATTGACCCGCGATGAATTGCTCCAGGGTTACCGCGACATGCTGCTGATCCGACGGTTCGAGGAAAAGGCCGGACAGCTTTACGGCATGGGGCTGATCGGTGGCTTCTGCCATCTTTATATCGGCCAGGAAGCCGTTGTCGTCGGCATCCAGATGGCACTGTCCGAAGGCGATCAGGTCATCACCTCCTATCGCGACCATGGCCACATGCTGGCGTGCGGCATGCAGGCCCGCGGGGTGATGGCCGAACTGACCGGGCGCGCCGGCGGCTATTCGCGCGGCAAGGGCGGTTCGATGCATATGTTCAGCAAAGAACGTAATTTCTTCGGCGGCCATGGCATCGTTGGCGCCCAGGTCAGCCTGGGCACCGGGTTGGCGTTCTCCAACCACTATCGCGGCAGTGACCGTGTCGCGGTGACTTATTTCGGCGACGGCGCCGCCAGTCAGGGCCAAGTGTTCGAAAGCTTTAACCTCGCTGCCCTGATGAAGCTTCCCTGCATCTACGTCATCGAAAACAACAAATACGGCATGGGCACCTCGGTCGATCGCGCCACCGCATCGCGCGACCTGTCGCACAACGCGCTGCCCTGGGGCATGCCGGGGGTGCAGGTCGATGGCATGGATATCGAAGCGATGAAGGCCGCCGCCGAAATCGCGGTTGCCCATTGCCGATCAGGCGCCGGGCCATACCTGATGGAAGTCCAGACCTACCGCTATCGCGGCCATTCAATGTCTGATCCCGGTCGCTACCGGTCACGCGAAGAAGTGCAGAACATGCGCGCAACCCGCGACTGCATTGAACATGCCCGCCATAAGCTCGAAGTGCTCCGGGTGGAGGAAGCCCAGTTCCGCGAAATCGATGACGGGGTGAAAAAGATCGTCCAGGAAGCTGCTGATTTCGCCCAGGCCTCGCCGGAGCCCGAATTGTCCGAGCTGTGGACCGACATCCTGAAGGACGCCTGAGCCATGGGCACCCAAATCCTGATGCCGGCACTGTCGCCAACCATGACCGAAGGCAAGCTGACCCGCTGGCTCAAAGCCGTGGGGGACCAGGTCCGCGCCGGCGACGTGATCGCTGAGATCGAAACCGACAAAGCCACAATGGAGGTCGAGGCGGTGGACGATGGAACCCTGACCAGCCTGCTGGTGCCGGAAGGCACTGAGGGCGTGCTGGTCAACACCCCGATCGCCGAAATCGATGGCGGGGGCGCGGCTCCCACCGCGTCGGTGGCAGTCCCGCTTGCGGCGCCAGCCGTGAACACCGCGCTTGCCGCCCCTGCCGTGACCACCGCCCCCGTTGCCACCGCTGTCGCCGAAGATCGCGATTGGGGACCAACCACGCCGACCACCGTGCGCGAAGCGTTACGCGATGCGATGGCGCTGGAAATGCGTGCTGATGGCGATGTGTTCCTGATGGGTGAGGAAGTTGCGCAATATCAGGGCGCCTACAAGATCAGCCAGGGCCTGCTCGATGAATTTGGCCCACGCCGGGTGATCGACACCCCGATCACCGAACACGGTTTCACCGGCATGGCGGTCGGTGCGGCAATGAACGGGTTGCGCCCGATTGTAGAGTTCATGACCTTTAACTTCGCCATGCAGGCGATGGACCAGATCATCAACTCGGCGGCCAAGACGCTTTATATGTCCGGCGGCCAGATGGGCTGCCCGATTGTGTTCCGCGGCCCCAATGGGGCCGCGAGCCGGGTCGGCGCCCAGCACAGCCAATGCTATGCCAGCTGGTACGCCCATTGCCCCGGCCTCAAAGTCGTCACGCCGTGGTCGGCCGCTGACGCGAAAGGGCTGCTGCGCGCTGCCATTCGCGACCCCAACCCGGTGATCTTCCTCGAAAACGAGATCATGTATGGCCAGACCTTCGATTGCCCGACCGATCCGGATTTCGTCCTGCCGATCGGCCGCGCCAAGGTGGAACGGGTGGGCAAGCACGTCACCATCGTGGCGTTCTCAATCATGGTGGGCGTGGCGCTGAAGGCCGCTGAAACCCTGGCCGCCCAAGGGATCGAGGCCGAGGTGATCAATCTGCGCACCCTGCGCCCGCTCGATACCGAAACCATCATCGCCTCCGTAAAAAAGACCAACCGCGTGGTCTGCGTCGAAGAAGGCTGGCCGTTCGCGGGCATTGGCGCCGAGGTTGCCATGCAGATCATCGAGCATTGCTTCGACTGGCTCGACGCGCCACCGATGCGCGTCCACGGCATGGATGTGCCATTGCCGTATGCCGCCAACCTGGAAAAACTCGCATTGCCGCAGCCCGCATGGGTTGTCGACGCGGTGCGCAAAATAATCTGACGGAGGGGTCCAACCATGGCCATCAATATCCTGATGCCGGCATTGTCGCCGACGATGACCGAGGGCACCTTGGCCCGCTGGCTCAAAAAAGAAGGCGATCAAATCCGCGCCGGGGACGTGATCGCCGAGATCGAAACCGACAAGGCAACGATGGAGGTCGAGGCGGTGGATGAAGGCGTGCTCGGCCGCATCCTGGTGGCCGATGGCACCGAAGGCGTGGCCGTCAACGCGCCGATCGCGATCCTGGTCGAAAAAGGCGAGGCAGTGCCAGCCGGCCCGGCAGGCACCGCGCCGGTCATGGCGCCGGTTGCGATCGCCGCACCGCCAGCGGCAGCACCCGCCGTCGCTGCCGCACCCATTGCGCCCGCCACACCCATGGCCGCCGCCGCACCCATTGCGGCCGTCGGCGATCGCGTCGTTGCCTCCCCGCTCGCCAAACGCATGGCGCAGCAATCCGGCTTGTCGCTCGCGGGCTTGGCTGGCAGTGGTCCGGGCGGGCGCATCGTCAAGGCGGATGTCGAAGCTGCCTTGTCGCGTCCCGCACAGACTGCCGTCGCCGCACCGGCGGCCGCGGCCGCGAAACCGGTTGGTGCGAGTTCAATTGGCGCACCGCACCAATTGGTGCCGCATTCCAGCATGCGCAAAACCATTGCCCGCCGCCTCACCGAAGCCAAAACCACCATCCCGCATATCTATGTCAGCATGGATATCGAAATCGACGCGCTGCTGAAACTCGCCGCCGACCTCACCGCGCGCTCACCGAAAAACAAGGATGGCAGCCCGGCCGAAGGGGCGTTCTTTATCTCGGTCAACGACAGGGTGATCAAGGCGACCGCGCGCGCGTTGCGCTTGGTGCCAGGGGTGAACGCAAGCTGGACCGATGACGGCATGGTGCTTTACGACAACGTCGATATCAG
>JACMOQ010000265.1 GCA_014377905.1 Acetobacteraceae bacterium
GGTTGGTGCGAGTTCAATTGGCGCACCGCACCAATTGGTGCCGCATTCCAGCATGCGCAAAACCATTGCCCGCCGCCTCACCGAAGCCAACACCACCATCCCCCACATCTATGTCAGCATGGATATCGAAATCGACGCGCTGCTGAAACTCGCCGCCGACCTCACCGCGCGCTCGCCGAAAAACAAGGATGGCAGCCCGGCCGAAGGGGCGTTCTTTATCTCGGTCAACGACATGGTGATCAAGGCGACCGCGCGCGCGTTGCGCTTGGTGCCAGGGGTGAACGCAAGCTGGACCGATGACGGCATGGTGCTTTACGACAACGTCGATATCAGCGTGGCAGTCTCCATCCCGGACGGGCTGATCACGCCCATCATTCGCAACGCCGATCGCAAGGGCCTGTCGGAAATCAGCCTGGAAATGCGCGAACTCGCCGGACGGGCGCGGGCTGGCAAGCTCAAGCTCGAAGAATTCCAGGGCGGTGGCTCCTCGATTTCCAATATGGGAATGTACGGTGTGTCATCCTTCTCGGCCATCATCAACCCGCCGCAAGCCGCCATCCTCGCCGTCGGCGCCGGCGCCAAGCGGGCAGTGGTGAAAGACGGCGTGCTGGCGATTGCAACCGTGATGACCTGCACCCTGAGCGCCGATCACCGCGCCGTCGATGGCGCGTTGGCGGCACAGTTCATGAGCACGCTGAAAAAGGTGATCGAAGACCCGATCAGCGTGATGCTGTGACGCTTCCCACCGACATCGTTCTGCGGCCGGCAGTCCCAGGCGACGAAACCCTGGTCACCCACTATGTCCGCGCACTCGCCGACTATGAAAAACTGCTCGACCGCGCCATTGCCACCCCTGAACAGTTCCGCCGCGCCTTGTTCGACAGCCCCACCAGGTTGTCGGCCCTGATCGTGGAACGCGCCGGCACCCCGATCGGGTTTGCGCTTTGGTACTTCAATTTCTCCACCTTCACCGGCACGCCTGGCCTCTACCTCGAAGACATCTTCGTTGAGGAAACCGCGCGCAATCTCGGCATCGGGCGGGAGATTTTCCGCTATCTGGCCCGTGTCGCGGTCGCCGAAGACTGCACCAAAATGAACTGGTCGGTGCTGAACTGGAATGCGCCGTCGATTGCGTTCTATCGCGGGCTGGGGGCACAAGGGATGGATGACTGGACGACGCAGCATTTGGATGGGGCGGCGTTGGCCGCATTGGCGAAGTAAGATTGAAGGCAGGCAAAAAGACTTTCACTTAATTCCTCGCCGCCGTCGTGCGCTCCCGGCAAGCCCGAGCCAACGGCAACAGAGTCAGAGGAAGTTTTTTTGCTTCTTTTTTGTTCACAAAAAGAGGACCTTCCCGAGACTTCCTTATCTAAAAGGAATCCTAAAAAATGCCCGATCAAACTTTCGACCTCATCGTCCTCGGCGGCGGCCCCGGCGGATACGTGGCCGCAATCCGCGCCGCTCAGCTCGGCTTGAAAACCGCCATCGTCGAACGCGAACAACTCGGCGGGATTTGCCTGAACTGGGGCTGCATCCCAACCAAGGCGTTGCTGCGCAGTTCGGAGATCAACCATCTGCTGCACAACATGGCCGAGTTCGGCTTTAGCGCGGATAACATCACATTCGACCTCGACAAGGTGGTGAAACGCTCGCGTGCCGTTGCCAAGCAGCTATCGACCGGTGTCGGGTTTCTGATGAAGAAGCACAAGATCAACGTGTTCGATGGCGCGGGTAAGCTTGCCGGCGCGGGCAAGCTTATGGTGAGCAAGGACGGCAAGCCGGTGGCCACGCTTTCTGCAAAGCACATCATTCTGGCGACGGGCGCGCGGGCGCGGAACCTGCCGGGGATTGAGGCAGACGGCAAGCTGATCTGGTCCTACAGGGAGGCGATGGTGCCAGCGAACATGCCAAAATCGCTGCTGGTGATCGGCTCGGGCGCGATCGGGATTGAGTTCGCCAGCTTTTACCGCAACATGGGCGCCGAGGTTACCGTGGTTGAAGTGATGGACCGGGTGCTGCCGATCGAGGACGCCGAGATTTCCGCATTTGCGCGCAAGGCGTTTGAAAAACAAGGCATGAAGATCATCACCTCGGCAACCGTCAAAGGCGTGAAGAAGGGCACCGACAGCGTGACAGTGACGGTGGACACAGGTGGCAAGGCGCAGGAAATCACTGTCGATCGGGTGATTTCAGCGGTCGGAATCGTCGGCAATGTCGAGGGCATCGGACTGGAAGGCACCAAAATAAAGGTCGATCGCACCCATGTGGTGATCGATGAATGGTGCCGCACCGGGGAAGCCGGCGTTTACGCGATCGGCGATCTCGCCGGCGCGCCCTGGCTCGCTCATAAGGCGATGCATGAAGGGGTGATGTGCGTCGAAAAGATCGCCGGCGTGCCGGGCGTGCATCCGATGAACTTCGCCAATATCCCTGGCTGCACCTATTGCCGGCCGCAAGTGGCCTCGGTTGGGATGACAGAAGCGAAAGCCATCGAAAGCGGTCGCGCGGTGAAGATTGGCAAGTTCCCCTTCATCGGCAACGGCAAGGCAATCGCGCTGGGGGAACCGGAAGGGTTGATCAAAACCGTGTTCGATGCCGCGACCGGCGAATTGCTCGGCGCCCACATGATCGGTGCCGAAGTGACGGAACTGATCCAGGGCTATGTGATTGCTCGCACTTTGGAGACAACCGAAGCCGATCTGATGGCAACCATCTTCGCCCATCCGACCATCAGCGAAGCAATGCATGAAAGCGTGCTTGACGCTTATGGTCGGGCGATCCACTTCTGATCCATGACCGCGACCCGCATCACCATCGACCACCGCCTGCGCCATCCGGAAAAAGCGCATCGGCCCGACAACCCAATCCAGCGCAAGCCGGACTGGATAAGGGTGCGCGCGCCCAATCACCCAATTTATCACGAAACCCGCAAGCTGATGCGCGATAACGGCCTGACAACCGTGTGCGAGGAAGCCGCCTGCCCAAACATCGGTGAATGCTGGTCGCAGCGCCATGCGACGATGATGATCATGGGGGAAATCTGCACCCGTGCATGCAGCTTCTGCAACGTGCGGACCGGGCAGCCCAATGAGTTGGACGCAACCGAACCGGCACGCGTCGCCGATGCGGTGGCCAAGCTTGGCTTGAAGCACGTGGTCATCACCTCGGTTGATCGCGACGATCTGGCCGATGGCGGGGCGGCGCATTTTGCAGCCGTAATCCGCGCCATTCGTGCCGCGGCCCCCGATACCAGCATTGAAGTTCTAACGCCGGACTTTCTGCGCAAGCCGGGCGGCATGGAAATCGTCGCCGATGCGCGGCCGGACGTGTTCAACCATAATCTGGAGACTGTGCCGCGTTTGTATCCGACGATCCGGCCCGGCGCGCGTTTCTTCCAGTCGCTGCGGCTGTTGGATCAGGTCAAACGCCGCGACCCCAGCATTTTCACCAAATCGGGCCTGATGGTCGGATTGGGCGAAAGCCGGGCCGAAATCGGGCAGGTGATGGATGACCTACGGATCGCCGATGTCGATTTCCTCACCATCGGGCAATATTTGCAACCGACGGTCAAGCACGCCGCGATCGCGGCTTTTATCACCCCGGACGAGTTCGCCGACTATGCCGCGATGGCGCGTGCCAAAGGGTTTCTGCTGGTCTCGGCAACGCCGCTGACCCGCAGTTCATACCATGCCGACGCCGACTTCGCGGCCTTGGTCGCTGCCCGCGCCAAAACCCTCGTCTGATCAGTGCCGCACCACGCCGAAACCCGGATCGTGCCCTATACGCCGGCCCAGATGTTCGATCTGGTTGCCGATGTTGCCCGCTACCCGCAATTTCTGCCCTGGTGCGTCGGCGCCCGTGTAACCGACCGCACCGAGGCAGGTCTGATCGGGAATATGACCATCGGTTTTGGGCCGTTCAGGGAGAGTTTTACCAGCCGGGTCGGTTTGGAACGGCCTGACCGGATTACTGTGAAATACGAGCGTGGACCGTTCAAATACCTCAATAACATATGGGAGTTTGCGCCCGACCCGGCGGGCTGCAAGGTCGGCTTTTTGGTGGATTTCGAATTTCGCAACGCGCTGCTCAGGGCAGCAATCGGGGTTGTGTTCAACGAAGCAACCCGCCGCATGGTCAACGCGTTTCTGATCCGGGCCCGCACGGTTTACGGAAGTGAAACGGCAATAGCCGCAGCACGGGACGATGTGGTAACTGCCGTTGCATCCAAAAGGGGTGCCGGACCGTAATGCCAGCAGAGCCTGAACTCGTTGATTTGCTGTTGCGTATCGCCCAGGGCGACCGCAACTCTTATCGCGCGATGTATTCGAGGCAGTCCACGCGTCTGTTTGGTATAGCCATGGCAATCCTCCGCGACCGCAGTGCTGCCGCCGATGTTATTCAGGACGCGTTCCTGCGAATCTGGCAAAAGGCCAGCCAATTTGACCCCGAGCGTCACCCGCAAGCCTGGCTCGACGCGATCGTGCGCTATGCAGCACTCGATGTTGCCCGCAGCCGGGGGCGCGAAATCCCGTCCGATGATCCCAATCTCGGCGATCGGCCGGTCGAAACCGATGTGCTCGACGCGCTGCAAACGGTGGA
>JACMOQ010000266.1 GCA_014377905.1 Acetobacteraceae bacterium
CCACCCGTATTGCTTCATCAGCGCAAACCAGCGTTTGCCCTGCATGCTGAACAGGATCATCACAATCAGGCTGCCGGCCCCGAGCGGCACCCGCACCACCATCGCTAGCGTGGTATCGAACGCAATCGCAGTCCATAGATAGACCCCGGCCTTGAGAACGAAATAGCCGACCCAGACCCAGGTCATGATCTGGAAAAACCGCCGCGTATCGGCCCGGTCGGGGATTTCAGCGCTCTGCCAGGTTCGCGCAATTTCGAGCGCGAGCGGGGTGCCGGAAACTGTGGACGCGAACACGAAGGCGGTGATCAGATTAGTCAACACCGCCTCGAATTTCAGCAAGAACGGGTCGTCCACCATCAGGTCGACCGTGCCAAAGCCGATCGTGGTCAGGCTGATGATCCAGAAGATGCGGGTGATTTTTTCTTTGACCACAATCCGGCGGATCAGGTCGATCACCACATACAGCACCGTCGCCAGGATCGCGCCCTTCAGCCCGACAATCCAGCGCATGATGAGAAACACCCCGAGCGAGCCGAGATCGTTGCTCACCTGTTGCAGCGGCTTGGGGATTTGGAAGGTCATGCCATGACCCGCATCACCGGGCGGCGTCGCGGCTGGCGCAGCAGCAGGAAACCAATGACCCCGAGATTCAGCAGGTTGCTGCCCACCCCGATGGCGAAGGACGGTGCGTAGGATCCGAACGCATCATAGATCGCACCCCCCATCCAGCCGCCGACCGCCATACCAAGCAACCCGCCGAACACCACCACCGGCACCCGCCAACCGGCCTCGCTCGCTGGAAACAATTCGCGCAAAGTCAGGATGTAATTTGGCACAATTCCGGCAAAGCCTAACCCGAAGGCCGCCGAAACCGCGAATAGCCCGACCTCGTCCTGGGTGGTCAGGAACAACGCGAGCGTCACTGCCTGGCACGCCGAGCCGAGCAGGATCGACCACAACCCGCCGATCCTGTCGCCAACCCAGCCCCAGAACTGGCGGCTGATGAAGGCGCAGCCGAGCAACACCGACAACATCGCCGCCCCATGCCCCGGGCTGAAACCGAGGTCGGTGCAGAAACTGACCAGATGCACGCTGGGCTGCGCCATTGGCACGCAGCACAGGAAAATTGCCAGCGACAGCAGGATCATGACAACGTTGGGTGACAGGCCGAGGATGCGCGCACCCACCATTGGCCCGGCGCCGAGGCTGCCGGCCAGCGGTTGGGCCGGCGGCGCACGCAGAAAGATGAACGCCAGCGGCACGATTACCACGATTTCGATCACCCCAAACGCAATCGAGGTCGCACGCCAGCCATAGGTCGCGGTGCCGATTTCAAACAAGGTCGGCCAGATTGCGCCGGCAACGTATTGCCCGCTGGTGATCAATGCGAGCGCGGTGCCGCGGCGGCGGTCGAACCAGCGGCTGACATAGGTCATCAGCGGGGCGTTCATCGCGCCATTGCCGAGAAAGCCGAGCAGCAGGCCGTAGCCGACGTATAGCCCCCACTCGCCGCCGGTTGTCGCCACCATCAAGCCCGCCGCCGCCATCAGTCCACCGAAGATCGTGGTCCGCCGCACCCCAAACCGTTCCGCCAACCAGCCAAGCGGCATACCGCCCAGCCCGGTGCCAAAGCTTGCCAAGGCGGAGGCCAATGCGGGCACCGAACGTGGCACATCGAGATCGGCGGCAATCGGCTTTAACGCCACGACAATCACCAGCGGCGCGCCATAGGTCACCGACAGGATCGCCAGACACGCAAAGGCCACCACCCAGGAGGCTGGCGTTTCGATGCTGACGCCGGCCTGCACTGATCAGGCTTCCTTGTAGGTCGCGACGAAGGCTTCGAGACGGTCCATCGCGGTGGTCAGCAATTCGGTGCTTTTGGCGTAGCACAGCCGGACATAGCGTTCCGACCCCTTCCCGAACGAGATCCCCGGCGCCATGCCGACGCCGGCTTCGGCCACGGCACGTTTGCAGAACGCCAGGGTATCGTTCACGCCCTCGACCTCGAACATTGCGTAAAACGCTCCGGTGTTGGGGATGTTGCGCACCCGGGGCATACGGGCAAGCCGGTCATTGACCAACGCGCGGCCCTGCCCGCAACGGTCCGCGAAATATTTCACGAATTCCTCACCGTGGCGCAACGCCGCGCTGGCGCCGTGCTGGGAGAATTCCGGCGCGCCCGAGGTGTTGAACTGGATGAGCTTTTCAAAGGCTGGCTGGCAACCTTCGGGATAGATCACCCAGCCGAGCCGCCAGCCGGTCATCGCCCAGGCCTTGGAGAAGCTGTTGACCACGAAGACCGGATCAGTCGGTGTGATGATCTCAAGGAAGCTGAAGGCGGCGTTCCGGTCATAGACAGTTCGGTGATAGACCTCGTCCGAAATGATCGCGATGTTGCGGGCACGCGCGAAGTCAAGCAATTGCTGGGCCTGTTCGCGCTCAATCATCCAGCCAGTCGGATTGCCGGGGGTCGCCAGGTAGATTACTTTTGTGTTGCCATCGCAGGCGGCGAACACGGCTTCGAGGTCGAGCGTCCAGCCGGCATTACCAGCCGACATCGCAACTTCACGCACTTCGGCGCCTTGCACCTGCATGGCGCGCATGATGTTGGGCCAGCTTGGGGTGATGGCGATGACGTTGTCGCCTTTTTGCACTGTGGCCTGTGCGATCAGGGCCACGGCGGACATGCCCGAGGCAGTCAGCGCGATGCGGTTTTCTGCAATATCAACGCCGTAGACCATCTTGTTGTACTCGGCCAAGGCGGTCAACATGTCCGGAATGCCGCGATTGGGCGTGTAGAAGGTGCGGCCGTCGGCCAGCGCCTTGGCGGCAGCATCGCAAATGAAGGCCGGCGTCGGCACGTCGGGTTCACCTGCATACATGCCCACCGTGTCCGGATAATCGAACCCCATGCGCCACACTTCTACAATGGGGCTGTCCTCGAGCTCCTCGATCGCGTTGCGGATGATGCCCATGGTGCCGGATTCCCCTTCGGTTTTCGCGGGCCGCATGCAACCCGAGCCGCCTTGTGCCGTCAATTGCCCGCTTTTGACAGTGCTTGTCTTTGACAGTCTGCCCCGCCTGGGACGATGCCCCCCGACCAGGTCTAAACGCCGCGCATGCGCCGCCGCAGTTCCACACTCCACGCCATCATCGTGTGCTGCGCACCGATGAGCGGACGTCCGCCGGAACTTTTTTGCCGGGCAGCTAATTGCCTTCATTCCGTCACTTGACCCGCTTGCCCGACACTGGTGTGCTGCGCATAGGATTTTGTCTGATGGAGACACGCCATGAAGCGCCTGTTGACCGCAACCCTCATTGCCGCAGCCCTCTCCACGCCGGCTTATGCTGCAAAAGACACCATCACTGTCGGCATGCAGCTGGAACCACCGAACCTTGACCCCACCGGTGGCGCCGCCGCGGCGATCCGCGAGGTGAATTATCTCAATATTTTTGAAGGCTTGACCCGCGTTGACGAGAACCTCAACCCGCACCCGCTGCTGGCGGAAAGCTGGACGATTTCAGCGGATGGGCTGACCTACACCTTCAAGCTGAAAACCGGGGTGAAATTCCACGACGGCGCGGCGTTTGATTGTTCGGTGGTGAAGTTCACCTATGAACGCGCGGTCGGGCCGGACAGCACCAACGGCCAGAAAGGCTATTTCGAGCCAATCGCCAAAACCGAATGCCCCGATCCGGCAACGGCGGTCATCACCCTAAAACGGCCGACCGGACGTTTCCTGTTCGCGATGGGATTGAGCGACAGCGTGATGATCTCGCCGGCAACGGCTGCCACCAACAAGGCCACCCCGGTCGGCACCGGGCCGTTTCGTTTCAGCCGCTGGGTCAAGGGCGACCGAGTCGAAATGCTGCGCAATGACAGCTATTGGGGAGCTAAGCCGGCGTTGAAAATGGTGACGTTCCGTTTCATTTCTGACCCGACAGCGGCAGCGGCTGCGGTGATGGCCGGCGATCTTGATGCGTTTCCGAACTTTCCGGCACCCGAAACCCTGGACCAGATCCGCGCCGATAAGCGCTTCACCGTGGCAATCGGTACTAGCTCAGGCAAGATCGTGCTGTCGCTCAACAACGCGCGCGCGCCGTTCGATGATGTCCGGGTGCGCCGGGCGCTCGCCCATGCCATCGACCGCAAATCCCTGATCGATGCCCTTGGCGGTGGCGGCACCCCGATCGGGTCGCATTACGTGCCAGGCGATGCCGCCTATATCGATCTGTCGAACACCTACCCGTATGATCCGGCCAAGGCGCGGGCGCTGCTCGCGGAAGCCGGCGTCAAGCCTGGCTTTGTAATGACCCTGCGCCTGCCGCCGCCAGCCTATGCCAGGCGGGGTGGCGAGGTGATTGCCGCGATGCTGGAACAGGTCGGGATCACCGCCAAGATCGAGAATATCGAATGGGCGCAATGGCTCGATCAGGTTTTCGGCAAATCGACGAATTTTGACGCCACCATTGTCGCCCATGTTGAAGCCCGCGATCTGGATGTGTTTGCCCGCGATTTCTACTATTTCAACTACAAGAACACCGAATATCGTGCGATCTATGCAAAGTATATCGAGGCCGCCGACCCGGCCGCCCAGATCGCGCTGGCGCAACAATTGCAGCGTAAGCTCGCCGAAGATCAACCGGCGGTATTTCTTTATGCCGGCGCCAAAACCGGGGTGTGGAACAGCAAGCTGCGCGGGCTGTGGATCAACGGGCCGATCCCAGCCAACCATATGGCGGTGGTTTCCTGGGTCGATTGAACCTGTTTCTGGTCCGCCGCGTTCTGGGGTTGCTGGCGACGGTATTGGCCGCGTCGCTGGTGGTGTTCATTGTGCTTGAAGTGCTGCCGTCGGACCCTGCGCCGCTTATGCTCGGCACCGAAGCACGGCCGGATACCTTGGCGGCGTTGCGGCGGGAATTGGGGTTGGATCAGCCGTCCTGGTGGCGGGTTGTGACCTGGATTGGCAATTTGCTGCGCGGGGATCTCGGGATCAGCTATACCTATCGGGTGCCGGTCAGCGAATTAATCGGTGCGCGGGTCGAGGTGACGCTGCCGCTGGCGATGATGGCAATCGCACTGTCAACCTCGATCGCCATTCCAATCGGGGTGTTTTCGGCATCACGGCGCGGGGCGGCGTCTGATACCGCGGTGATGGCGGGCGCCCAGCTTGGCATCGCCATGCCGAATTTCTGGCTCGGGATTTTGTTCATTCTGGTGTTTGCGGTCTGGCTTGGCTGGTTTCCGGCCGGCGGGTTTGCCGGTTGGGACAAGGGAGTGGGCGCGGCGTTGCATTCGCTGGTGTTGCCCGCCTTTGCCCTGGCGTTGCCGCAGGCGGCAATCCTGTCACGGGTGACGCGGGCGTCCGTGTTGGAAACCCTGGGCCAGGATTATGTCCGCACCGCGCGCGCCAAGGGGCTGACCGCGACGGTTGCATTGTGGCGCCATGCGGTGCCCAACGCGCTGATCCCGGTGGTGACGATCCTCGGCCTTCAATTTTCGTTTCTGCTGGCGGGCACCGTGATTATCGAGAATGTCTTCACCCTGCCCGGCCTCGGCCGGCTGATGTTCCAGTCAATTGCACAGCGCGATCTGATTGTGGTGCAGGATCTGGTCGTGCTGATGGCAACCAGCGTTATCGTGATTAATTTTGTGGTCGATATAATCTACCGGTTGCTCGATCCCCGCATTGGGGCTGGGGCGCAATGAAACCACGGCTGAGCCTTTATATCGGCGCCGGGTTGGTCGGGCTTATTGTTACAACCGCCATTCTGGCGCTGTTCTGGACCCCCTACCCGCCGACCAGGATCGATATCCTGCACAAGCTTGCCCGGCCGAGTGCGGCCCATTGGCTCGGCACCGATCCGTTCGGGCGCGATGTGCTGTCGATGATCATGGTTGGCACCCATACCTCGCTGCTGGTATCGCTGCTGGCGGTGAGCATCGGTGCCGGCATTGGCATTCCGCTTGGTGCACTGGCATCGTCTTGTGGCGGCTGGGTGGACGCGCTGGTGATGCGAATGGCTGATCTGGCTTTCGCGTTCCCCGCATTGCTGACGGCGGTTATGATAACAGCACTCGCCGGTCCGGGGGCAACCAACGCAATGCTGGCGATCGGGTTGTTCAACATCCCGGTTTTTGCGCGGGTCACACGCGGGGCGGCGTTATCGGTGCAGGAACGCGATTTCGTGCTGGCCGCGCGCGCCACCGGGCGCGGTGCTTTCGGGGTGATGGCGCGCCACGTGCTGCCCAATATTTCCGGGGTGCTGCTGGTGCAGATCACCATTCAGTTCGCGTTGGGAATATTGGCCGAAGCCGGGCTGTCCTATGTCGGGCTCGGCACCCAGCCGCCGCAGCCAAGCTGGGGGCGGATGCTGAACGACGCGCAAACCTTCATTTTCCGTGCGCCGATGCTGGCGGTTTTTCCGGGGTTGGCGATTACGGTTGCGGTGCTGGGGCTGAATTTGCTGGGGGACGGCTTGCGGGATCGGTTGGACCCGCGGCTGATGGCGCGGCGGTAAGGTAGCGCGAGCAAAACCGGTCGGGCGCCAACGAACTACACCTTCACCGATAATGCTGAATTAATCGCGCTTGAAATCCGGAAACTCGTCGGCTCATCCGACGACCCGAAACAGCCAACAATCAATCCGTTGCGGCCAATAACCACCTTGCCAAAATTCCAGCTCGGTTCCCAGTTCCGCTCCGCCTTTACCCATTTGAAGAACGGGTCGGCGTCGTCGCCACGCACATGGGCAATCCCGGTCATCGGGAAATCCACCCCGAAATTCGCCTCACAGAATTGTTTGACGGTTTTGTTGTCAACCGATTCCTGATTGAAATCATTGCTCGGCACGCCCACCACGGTCAGGCCCTGCGCCGCCATTTTCTTGTGAAGCTTTTCAAGCCCTTCATACTGATAGGTGAAGCCGCAAAAACTTGCGGTATTGACCACCATCAACGCCCTGCCTTGGAGACTGGCAAGATCGAGCACGCCACCATCGATATCGGCAAACTTAAAATTCCACGCTGTCTTACCCGCCGCCGTCGCGCTGCCGGCCGCTGTCATGGCCAGGCCACCCAACACCAGATCACGTCGCTTCAACTTCATCGTAGCGCTCCTCAAGCCAGGGATCAGCGTTGTTGTGGTAGCCATTCCGTTCCCAAAACCCGGACCTGTCAGCGACCGAGATTTCGATCCGCCGCAGCCATTTGGCAGATTTCCAGAGATATAGGCGCGGCACGATCAGGCGCAGCGGCCCGCCATGTTCGGCGGTTAATGCAGCACCCTGCCAGCTATACGCCAAAATTACGTCCGAGGATGCAAACTGGTCCAAACGAATATTGGTCATGTAGCCATCATAACCGTGCAGGATAACATACGGTGCGTCCGACAATGGCCGAACCGCCTCAAGGATGGTGGTTGCTGCCACCCCGCGCCAGTGATTATCGAAACGTGACCATTGGGTAACGCAATGAATATCGCTGACCATTTCGGTCTGCGGCAGCGCCATCAACGCATCCCAGCGCAGACTGAGCGGATGGCGCACCGCGCCATCGATATCCAGCCGGAAACGTTCCGGGCCAACTTCCGGCTGGGCGCCAAGATCGAGAACCGGAAACCCGGTGGTCAGAGTTTGCCCCGGCGGCAACCGGTCCCTGGCGGGATCGCCCACAGTGCCAGTCAATAGTCGCCCATCACGCGACCATTGCCGTTTAGCCTCGGTAAGCTTGCTATCCATCCCGCCCACGGTCACGCATGATCCGCGCCTTATCGCGTTGCCAGTCACGCGCCGCGATTGCATGGCGCTTATCGGATTTGTTACGTCCTTCGCCCAAAGCCAACTCCACCTTGGCAATGCCGCGCTCGTTGAAATGGATATCGAGCGGCACCAAAGTCTGGCCATCGCGGGCAACCGCGCTCAATAATTTGACCAGCTGGGTCGCCTTGACCAGCAACTTCCGCGGCGCCCGTGGTTCAAACCGCGACAACACGCCGCCCTGATATTCGGGGATATAGCAGTTGAACAGATAAAGCTCCCCGTCCCGCTCGCCGGCCCAGGCCTCGGTCAAGGTGGCACGCCCGAGGCGCAGGCTTTTGACCTCCGGGCCTTTCAGCACCAAACCTGCCTCAATCGTCTCCTTGATTGAATAATCGAACCGGGCCTTGCGGTTCTGCGCCGCCATGCCGTGGCTGATGAGGCCCGAATTCTTCTTGGCAACTGCCATTAGTTCAGAATACCGGCATGCTGCATCGCGGCCTTGACCCGCACCTTGGTCGCATCCGCGATAGGGGCGAGCGGCAGACGGCAATGATCGGTGGATAACCCTAACAGCGATGCCGCATATTTCACCGGACCTGGGCTGGTTTCACAGAACAGCGCATCATGCAGCGGGTACAGACGTTGCTGGATCGCCACAGCCTCAGCAGTTCGGCCAGCAAACCATGACGCCTGCATCTGGCTCACCAGACGTGGGGCGACGTTGCCGGTGACCGAAATAATCCCGTGCCCGCCATTGGCGTTAAAGCTCAGGGTGGTGTGATCCTCACCCGATAATTGGATGAAATCCTCCCCGCAGGCAATCCGCTGGTGCATCGGACGCGCCAGATTGGCGGTCGCGTCTTTCACACCGACGATGTTCTTGTGTTTGGCAAGGCGTGCCATTGTTTCAACCGACATATCCACTACACTGCGCCCAGGGATATTATAGATAAACATCGGAATATCAGCCGCATCAGCTATCGCGGTGAAATGCAGGAACATCCCCTCCTGCGTTGGCTTGTTGTAATAGGGGGTCACCACCAGAATGCCATCGGCGCCTGCTTTCTGTGCGTGCCTGGCAAAATCGATGGCCTCGGCGGTGCTGTTCGACCCCGCCCCGGCCATCACCGGCACCCGACCAGCAGCGACCTCGACCGCGATTTCCACCACCCGCTTATGCTCGGCATGGCTCAGCGTCGGGGATTCGCCCGTCGTCCCGACCGGCACCAGCCCGTTCGTGCCTTCCTTGATCTGCCAGTCACAGAATTCAGCGAATTTTTTTTCGTCTAACGAGCCGTCAGCGCGCATCGGCGTAATCAAAGCGACGTTGGAGCCGTGGAACATAGACGTCTTCCTCACACTGGGCATATTTTGGACAGGAGTGTTACGACGCGGCGGTGAGCATCGCAAGGTAAAGCCGCACAATCCTGGCATTGATCACGCATGGGAGGCTGAA
>JACMOQ010000267.1 GCA_014377905.1 Acetobacteraceae bacterium
AACGTGCGTGCCAAGGGCGAGCGGCGGCGCACGCGGTCCGACTGGATGGGGATCGAGCGGGAACGCGGAATTTCGGTCGTCACCTCGGTAATGACCTTCGAATATGCTAACTGCGTGTTCAATTTGCTCGATACGCCGGGCCATGAGGATTTCTCCGAGGATACCTACCGCACTTTAACCGCGGTTGATGCGGCGGTGATGGTGATCGATGCCGCCAAGGGGATTGAGGCGCGGACCCTTAAATTGTTTGAAATCTGCCGGTTGCGCGATATTCCTATTTTGACCTTCATCAACAAAATGGACCGCGAGTGCCAGGACGTGTTTGCCTTGTTGGACGAGATTTCGTCTGCGCTGGCGCTCGATTGCGCCCCGGTGACCTGGCCGGTCGGCCGCGCGGCGACATTTGTTGGCACTTACGACGTACGCAAGCGAAACTTGCATCTGTCCGAGCCGCTTGCCCAGTCCGAGCCGCGGATGATTGCATTGGCCGACGAACTGGATCTCGTACGCGCTGCGCTGCCGGAATTCGATGAAGAATCGTTCGCCGCCGGCCATTTGACCCCGGTGTTTTTCGGCAGCGCGATCAAGGAAATCGGTGTCTCGGATTTGCTCGATGCGCTTGCCGAATACGGCCCCAAGCCGCGTGCCCAGCCCGCCGATACGCGGGTGGTGCAGGCTGATGAGCCTGGGTTGACCGCGTTGGTGTTCAAAATCCAGGCCAACATGGACCCCAACCACCGCGACCGCATCGCCTTCGCACGGGTGTGTTCCGGCAAGCTGGTGCGCGGCATGAAACTGAAGCAGGTGCGCACCGGCAAAACCATTCCGCTGCACGCGCCGCAATTCTTTTTCGCCCGCGATCGTGCGCTTGCCGAAGAAGCCTACGCTGGCGATGTCGTGGGCATTCCCAATCACGGTACCTTGCGGATTGGCGACACGCTCAGCGAACAGGAAGACATCAATTTCGTCGGGGTGCCCTATTTCGCCCCGGAGATTTTGCGCCGGGTGCGGCTGGATGACGCGATGAAGGCGAAGAAACTGCGCCAGGCCTTGCAGGAACTCGCCGAAGAAGGCGTGGTGCAGTTGTTTCGCCCGCAGGACGGCGCGCCGCCCATGGTTGGCGTAGTCGGCAGCTTGCAGCTGGACGTGCTGCTGGCGCGCATGGCAGCCGAGTATGGGGTCAAGATTGGTTTCGAGGAAACCCCGTTTTCCCTGGCGCGTTGGGTGAGTGGGGAAAAGCTGGTGCTCGAACGCTTTATCGCTGCCAATCGCAGTGCGATGGCCGATGATGTCGATGGCGATCCGGTGTTCATGGCGACCTCGTCGTTCATGCTGCGCCGGACCACCGAATTGAACCAAGGCCTGAAATTCCGCGACATCAAGGATTTCCGCATCGAGAAAACTGCGGCTTAAGGAGACGGCCATGCCAACCCAGGTGAACCACGCCGCCGACGCGAAATTCGATGGCGGATTGCGGGCGTTTTTCGAATATCGCAGTCTTGGCGTGCCGGAAGCGACCGCGGGCAAAATGGGCGCCCATGTCATTCGTGGTGCAGCCGGCGAAGGGGCCAAGCCGGAATGGCATGTCCACGAACTCGATTTCCAGTTCGTTTACGTGCTGAAGGGCTGGGTTGAGTTCGAGTATGAGGATATCGGCTTTGTCCGCCTCGAAGCCGGCTCAACCGTGTTCCAGCCGCCGCTGATCAGCCACCGCGAAGTGCGCCATTCCGACGATGTCGAGATGCTCGAAGTGACATCCCCCGCCGAGTTCCTCACCCGCGTCGTTCCCGCACCAGTTTAAGGAGAGCCCCGATGCAGACCATGGATTTACCAACCACCAAAATGATCGGCGGCATTGAAGGCGGCATTGGCTGGGTGATCTTCAACCACCCTGAACGCCGCAACGCTGTCTGCCTCGAAATGTGGCAGGCGATTCCGTTGATTATGGACCGGCTCGAAGCCGATCCAGCCGTCCGCGTCATCGTGCTGCGCGGCACTGGCGGGCAAGCCTTCGTCGCGGGCGCGGATATTTCCGAGTTCGAAAAAGTCCGATCCACCCCGGAACAGGTTGCCGCCTACGAGAAAATTTCCGGAGAGGCCCAGCGGCGACTGAAAGCCACCACCAAGCCGACCATCGCGATGATCGAAGGCTTCTGCATCGGCGGTGGCATGGGAATCGCCATCGGCACCGATCTGCGGATCGCATCCGAAGGTGCGAAGTTCGGCATCCCAGCTGCCCGCCTCGGCCTTGGCTACGGCGCCGATGGCATCAAGGTGCTGATCGATCTGATTGGCCCATCCTTCGCCAAGGAAATCTTCTTCACCGCCCGCCAGTTCACTGCCGACGAAGCCGCCCGCATGGGACTTGTCAACCGGGTGGTGCCGGAAGGCGAGCTTGACGGCGCGGTGCGCTACATCGCCGGCATGATCGCCGACAACGCACCGCTCACGGTCAAGGCGGTCAAAATCTGCGTCGGCGAAATCGTCAAAGGCCCGGATATGGACGAGGCCCTTTGCGAAAAAGTCGTCGATACCTGCTTTGCCAGTGCCGATTACATCGAAGGCCGCCGCGCCTTCATGGAAAAGCGCCGTCCGGTGTTTCAGGGCGTATAGCTCCGGCTTGGCGACCGTTCCGCCGGTGCGAAATCTACGGCGTCACGGGTTCAAAAAGACGTAAACCCATCATCGGCGTTCACGATCGATCCGTTGATGAACCGCGACGGTGCCCCCGAACACAGCAGCAGCAACAACGCGTCTAAATCCGCCGCCTCGC
>JACMOQ010000268.1 GCA_014377905.1 Acetobacteraceae bacterium
GTTCCGGCACTTCCAGCCGCCGCCGGCGTGGCACCAGCGGGTCGGGGTATTGCAGAAACAGATTGTAAATATCTTAGCGCTGTTCGGTGCCCATTTCGAGAATGTCACGAAACCCCTGGGTGGTGATCAGCCCGAGTTTCGCCCCCCGACGTTCGATCAACGCGTTGGTGACGAGCGTGGTGCCGTGAACGATATCGCCAACATCGCGGAGGCCAATGCCGGCGCCGGCGACCAGTTCGGCCAGCCCGGCCAGCGCGCCAACCGAGGGATCTTCCGGCGTGGTCAGGCATTTATGCAGCATGATGGCGCGGGCTTCGGTATTTAGCAGGATGAAATCGGTGAAGGTGCCACCGATGTCAAAGCCGATCCGCCACCGAAATGCCATTGCCGTATTCCTTGTATTCAGGGGATGCTGAGTCTGGGCGTGGGAGCACTCTTGGCAATGCTGAAGACCAGCGGCGTGCAGAATACGAATGGATAATGGAGTGCTGGGTGATGGCGTCCGTCAGGAACAACCGAATGCCCGAAGATGTTACCAGACTTTATCGGGAAGAAGCGGTGTTCAATGCGGCTCGCGAATGGGTCAGCGCCAACCCGCCCGCCCGCTGACCCGATCCCAGGCGTGATCCGTGGCCGCGATCGTCATCGCGCACCGTCTGGCTTGATGCGGGTAAACCGCCAAGCCGCCAGCAGACCGACCGCAAGCACCGGCATGAACCCTGCGAACACCCCAACGCCTGCCGCCTGGGCGTCGGGGATTGAAATACCATCGGCCAGCCCTGCGACATTGGCCGCAATCCCGCTTGCGGCCGCCCCCACCGCGTAGCCGATATTCTGCAAGGTGCCTGGCGCGGTGGAGGCCAGGATTTGGTCGGCCGGGTCGGCATGGCGCACCACCAACTGGACAATCGACGGCCAGCCCATTCCGAAACCGACCCCTTGCAGCACCGCACAGGCGACCATTCCGGGAAACGACCCTGCCGGCACCGCGATGGCAAATCCGGCCACGCCAAGCGCCACCAAAACCGCGCCAAACCGGATCAGCGCACGTCCGGCCGACACCGGCATGCCGGAAACCGACAGGGTGGCCGCACTCCACGCCAGCGCTTCACCCGCCAGAATTAAGCCCGAAATAATCGGTTCGGTATCAAACATGATCTTGAGCAACAATGGTCCGTACGCCCAGAATCCGGTCGTGGCGATCGACAGGCTGAACACCATCAATAACCCGGCACCGACCGGATGGCTGAAATCCAGCATCTGCGCCGGAAGTAATTTCACCAGGGCCACGCGGTCCTGCCGTGCGGCGAGATAAAGCAGGCCAACGCCTGCGATCGCCAGGACAACCGAGGTACCGCTTTGCCCGACGGCCCCGGCTTCGGCGATCAGCAGCGCTGCCACTGACAGCATAACAACAATTCTCGCCGGGAACTTCGCCCCCGCCGCCCTCTCGATCGGGGGCATGGCAGGGCCGAGCCATGCGATAAGCCACACCAACGCCGCCTGGGCCGCGAAGCACCAGAATGCCAGCCGCCATGCCCCGAGATGGGCGAACACCCCGCCGATCAGCGGGCCCAGTAGCGCGCCACCACCCCAGATCAGCGCGACTACGGCAAACAGCCGGCCCCACAGATGTTTTGGAAAGGATTTCTGGATGGCAACATAGGTCAGCGCAATCAGCGTGCCGCCACCAATTCCCTGCACCAACCTCGCGATCAGCAGGATCGGCATACTCGACGCCATCGCCGCCAGCGCGCAGCCAAGCCCGTAGAGCAGCGACGCCCCCGACAGCACCCGCTTGATCCCCGCGCGCTGGCAGACCACTGCCGTCGCCGCGCCGGCAACCAGCGCGCCGATCTGATAGAGCGCGATGGTCCAGCCGACATAGGCAATGCCGCCGATATCCTCGACGATCGCCGGGACGATGGTTGCTGTAACCAGACTGTCTGCCGCATGGAGCCAGACCCCCAGGCACAGCAGCACAAAGCGGCCGAACAGGCCGGACCGCCATAGGTCAGCCCATGTGCCGGTTCTGGTGGTCACGCCTTTCCCTTCCGCTAAAGCATCAAGGCCCGGACATGGGCGGCGGTTGCGTCGGCAAGGGCGTCAAGGTCGTAGCCGCCTTCCAGCACCGAAACCAGTCGCCCTTTGCAGTGACGTTGGGCGACGGCAACCAGTTTCTGGGTCAGCCAGGTGAAGTCCGGGGTGCGCACCCGCAACTGCGCCAGCGGATCGTCGATATGGGCGTCAAACCCGGCTGACACAATCAGCAATTCTGGGGCGAACGCGTCGAGCGCCGGAAGCAAAATGTCCTGCCACGCGCCGCGGAAGGCCATTCCGTCCGACCCTGGTGGCAGGCCGACATTCACCACATTGCCCACGCCGGTTTCGCTCGGTGATCCGGTGCCGGGGTAGCAGGGGAATTGATGGCTCGACCCGTAGAACAATGTCGGGTCGGCTTCGAAAATTGCCTGGGTGCCATTGCCATGATGGACGTCAAAATCGATCACCGCAACGCGCCCCAATCCCCAGCGCGCCTGGGCATGGCGGGCGGCAATTGCGGCGTTGGCGAACAGGCAGAACCCCATCGCCTGCGCGGCTTCGGCGTGATGGCCGGGCGGGCGGGTGGCGACAAAGGCGTTGCGCGCCCAGCCCTCCATCACCGCATCGATCGCCGCGATCGCGCCGCCGGCCGACCGTAATGCGGCCTCGGCACTCCCCGCGCTCATTCCGGTATCGGCATCCAGCATCACAGGCCCGCGATCGGTTGGCGTGATCGCCAGGATCGCCTTCACGTAATCGGCCGGGTGCACGCGTTCGAGCTGTTCATGCGTCGCAAGCGGCGCCAATTCCCGCAGCAAGCCGGAAAATTCCTCGGCTTCGAGCGCGCGCAGCACGTAGCGCAGCCGATCCGGGCATTCGGGGTGCCAGTCCCCGACATCATGGGCGAGGCAGGCCGGATGGGTGAACAACGCCGTGGTCATGCCAGTTTCTTGCGGATGACAAATTGTAGCACCCCGGCGTCCTCGCTCCAGCTCAGCAATTGATGGCCGGTTTCGCGGCAGAAGGCATGGAAATCGGCGACGGCGGCGCGATCGGTCGCCAGCACGCGCAATTTCTCGCCAGGTTCGACAGTTCGCAGCGCCCGATTGGCGCGCAACACCGGCAGCGGGCAGTTCATGCCCTTCACGTCCAACAGGGTTTCGCTCATTTTCTTAGTGTGCCCCGCGACGCCGTGCTTGAGCAAGGCAGCCCGGACAGGCAAACTGCGCAGATGCAAACCCCACCCTGTGACTTCCGGCTCGGCGTTGATCTTGGCGGCACCAAGATCGAAATCGCGGCGCTGACCGCCGACAATACCCCGCAATTGCGCCACCGGGTGCCAACGCCGGCCGGCTATGACGCAACCGTGCGCGCCATTGCCGAACTGGTGCGCGAGACCGAGGCCAAGCTTGGCGGGCGGGGCAGTGTCGGGATCGGCATTCCCGGGGTGATCAGCCCGGCGACCGGGTTGGTAAAGAACGCCAACTCCATTGCGCTCAACGGCCACACATTCGACCGCGACATTTCGGAGCTGTTGGCCCGTGAAGTTCGGGTCGAAAACGACGCCAATTGCTTTGCGCTGTCCGAAGCTGTCGATGGCGCGGGCGTCGGGGCTAATTGTGTGTTCGGCGTCATCATCGGCACGGGCTGCGGTGGCGGGGTGGTGATCAACGGCAAAGTCCTTCGCGGGCGGCATCATATCACCGGCGAATGGGGCCATACCCCGTTGCCCTGGCCGCAGGATGATGAACGGCCCGGCACGCTGTGCTGGTGCGGGCATCGTAACTGCATGGAAACCTATGTCTCCGGCCCTGGCCTCGCCATGTCTTGCGATGGGCCGGATGCGCGCGATGCCCATGACGTTGTTGCCCGCGCCGTCGCCGGGGATGCGCGGGCACAACTGGCGCTCAACCGCCATGCGGACCGGCTGGCGCGCGGGCTGGCGGTCGTGGTGAATATTCTCGATCCGGATGTGATCGTGCTCGGCGGCGGGCTGTCCAACCTCGACCATCTTTATGCCGAGGTGCCCAAGCTGATGGCCGGCTACGTGTTTTCCGACTTTGTGCACACGCCCATCGTGCGCAACCTGCATGGCGACAGTTCCGGGGTGCGCGGTGCCGCCTGGCTGTGGCCCGCGCCGGGATGACCAGCCTGTGCCGCGATTGCGGGACTGGCCCCGGCGATGCCGTGGCGTGCCCGAGTTGCGGCGGCCGCAGAATTGCGCGGCATGCCGAACTTACCAGCCTCGCCATCGCCCATGTCGATTGCGACGCGTTCTACGCCAGCGTCGAAAAGCGTGACCGGCCGGAACTGGCCTCCCGCCCCGTTATCGTCGGCGGCACTGGCAGCCGTGGCGTGGTCAGCACCTGCTGCTACGTCGCCCGGATCTATGGCGTGCGCAGCGCGATGCCGATGTATCAGGCGCTCAAAGCCTGTCCTGATGCGGTGGTGATCAAGCCGGATTTCGCCAAATACACCGCTGCCTCGCGCCAGATCCGCGCCCTGATGATGGAACTCACCCCGCTGGTTCAGCCGCTGTCGATTGACGAAGCAACGCTCGATCTGTCCGGCACCCAGGCCTTGCACGGCGCGCCACCGTCCGCAGTGCTGATGGCCCTCGCCCGCAACATCGAAGCCCAAGTTGGTGTCACCGTTTCCATCGGCCTGGCCGCCAACCGGCTGATGGCCAAGATCCCCGCCGGCCGTGACAAGCCGCGCGGCTTTACCGTGATCGGCGCCGAGGCCGCGGCGATGCTGTCGCCCGAGCCGGTGCGGCTGCTGCCCGGCATCGGGCCGGCATTCGCCAAAAAGCTCGACGCGATGGGCATCACCAAGATCGGCCAGTTGCAGGGCTTGGACGACCGCGAGGCCCGCCGCCGCTTCGGCGATGATGGGCCATCCCTGGTAAAGCGCGCCCGTGGCGAGGATGCCCGCGCCATCAACCCCGCCCGCGAAACCAAATCGATCAGCGCCGAAACCACGTTCAACTCCGATCTTGCGACCGCTGAGCCGCTGGAGCGCGAATTATGGCGCCTGTCGGAAAAGCTTGGCCGCCGTCTGCGCGTGGAGGGCTTCGCGGCTGTCGGGGTGGTGCTGAAACTGAAGACCGCGGCCTTCGCCAGCCGCACCCGCAGCCAGCGCCTGCCGCAACCATCGGTGCTGCCTGACACGTTGTTCGATGCCGCGCGGGTGCTACTGGCGCGTGAAATTGACGGCACCGCCTTCCGCCTGATCGGCATCGGGGCCACAACCCTGGCCCCGCTGGAGGATGCTGACCGTCCCGACCTTGCCGATCCGGGGGCGGCCAAGCGGATTGCGGCGCAGGGCGCGATTGACACGCTGCGGGCGCGGTTTGGCGATGGGGCAATGTTGCGCGGACGAGGATTACGGTCATTAGGGTAACGGCATGGCTTTCTCTGCGTTCACCAAATTTGTGTAATGTAATCCTGGTGTAAATGAGGTCCGCAAAACACGCGCCTGCGATCAATTGATTGCCTGTCGCGGGGCAACCCCGGTGATGCCCGACCTGTCGGTGCGGGGATGGGCCGCGAAACAAAGTACAAAGCCTTCCCTAGCTCACCATCCAATCCACTGCGCCAGCGGAATGACCAGTAATTGACAGACCAAGGTCCAACGCAGATGTTCCTCCCAACTTAACCTGAGGAGCGTTCCCATGATTGGCTACACAATGGTCGGCACCAATAATCCCGCCGCCGCGGCCGCCTTCTATACGCCGCTGCTCGCCATGCTCGGCGGCGCGCCGTTGACCGCCATAAGCGGTGAAAACCGCACCTTCTTTTCCGCCGGCGCCGGGCAGCCGATGCTCGCGGTAGGCAAGCCGCATGACGGCGGCACCGCCACCTTCGGCAACGGCACCATGATCGCGCTGTCGGCGCCAAGCCGGGCCGTGGTCGATGCCATGCATGCCGCCGCCATCAAGGCCGGTGGCAAGGACGAGGGCGCGCCGGGCGTGCGCGGGCCAAACCCGAACGGGTTCTATGGCGCATATTTCCGTGACCTCGACGGCAATAAAATCTGCGCCTTCAAAGTCGGCCCGGCCTAACTCGGCCGTGTTGCCGCCGCTCGATCCTGTTCGGAGCGATACCGAACTGCCCGCGAAAACCTCGGTCGTCGTGATCGGCGGCGGCATTATCGGCACATCGACTGCGTTGTTTCTCGCCCGGAAGGGCATCCCCGTCGTGCTGTGCGAAAAAGGCGCGATCGGCGCGGAA
>JACMOQ010000269.1 GCA_014377905.1 Acetobacteraceae bacterium
GATACGCGTTCTACGATAATGGCACTGGCGGCGGCCATTTTGACATCGTGGGTGAGGTGCAGCCGGCGGAAGAATTTTTCTATGTCGAGGCCAGTGCGCTCGCCACCGTGCAATATGTCGGCGGTGCCACAGACGGGGTTGAAACCCTGTCGATTGCGGTGTCGGATGGGAAGGAGTTTTCGGCGGTCGGTTCGCTGACTGCGACCACCGGCGCGGTGGCGCCCGCGCCCCCCCCGCCGCCCGGATCGCCGCCGCCGCCCGACCCCAATCGGCCGCCCGTGGTCAAGACGCGTGATATCAGTGTCGCGGCCGGGCAATCGGTCAGCGGGGCGTCGCTGATCAGTTCGGTCATTGACCCTGATGCGGACCCAATTCTGCTGTATGCGTTTTATTATGCCGGCAAGAATGACGGGTATTTTGCTGTCAACGGTGAAAAGAAGCCGAACGGGTATGGCACGGTTGTGGCGCCAGCCGATATTGGAACGGTGCAGTATTTTGGGGCAACCACCGCCGGCACCGATCTGGTGGGGGTGCAAGCGTTTGACGGAACCGACTGGTCGCTGTCGGGCGCGGTGATTGCGACCACCACTGGTTCGATCTCCCCGCCCCCCGCTTCTTCGCCGCCCGCTTCCCCAATCACAACCCCAGCCACAGCCCCCGCCTCGCCGCCTTCGCCTCTACCGCCGCCTTCTCCACCGCCGCCAACAACGGTTGCCGCCGCGTTGCCTGGTGGCGGGACGATCAATGTGGAATTCGATAGCGCGGTCCGCGGGGCCAAGGGCCAGAGCCTGATCGATCGGGTCAATGACGGGGTTCGGGCAGGCACGATCAGCGTGGCGACGGTGGCATCGGGCGGGGCAGCGCCGGCAGTGCCGGGCGGCAAATCCGGCGAGATGCTGGTGCATAATGTCGGCACCTATACGATGGCGAACGGCTATCTTACGGCGCTGATCGATGCGCCGGCGCGGGTGACCCTCAGCGGCGGCGCGGCAGCGGGGCAGTTGGTGATGGCAGGCTTAGGTGGCCTGGCGTTCAATGGCGGGCCGGGCACTGGCACGGTGATGGCGGGCGGCGGCGATAATTTGGTCAGCATGTATCCCGAGGCCGGGGCGGGCAGCCAGCATGTCGATCTTGGCAGCGGCAACGACACCGTGATCGGGCTTGCTGGCAACAACACCATCTCGGCGGGATTGGGCCGCAACCAGATTCTGCTCGGCAGTGGCGCCAACCAGGTCATCAGCACTGGCGACGATTTGATTGCCGGGGGTAATGGGACGGCGACGATTTCGAGCGGTGGCAACGCGCCTGTGGTGTATCTCGGCACCGGCAGATCGGTGTTCAACGGCGGTGGCGGACGGGCGACCGTGGTTGGCGGTGGCGGGACGGCGACGATTAACAGCCCCGGCAATAGCCAGCTCTGGCTCGGGTCGAACACCGATGTGGTGAATTCCAGCGGCGCCGATACGGTGATTGCGCGCACTGGGGCTGCAACCGTAAACGCGGCTGCGGGCAACATGTTTGTCTTCGCTGGCAGCGGGGCGCTCGATTTCCATATGGGGGTTGGCATATCGACCGTGCTTGGCGCCAGCGGGCCGGTTATTTTGCGTGGCGGTGTCGGCTCGGTGATCGCCCTCGCTTACGCGCCGATGCGCTATATTGGCGACCAGGGCGCAGATACGATCGCAGCCTTTGGCACAGCCAGCGCGCTGAATGCGGTTGGCGGATCGGGGCGGGCGCTGTTCCTGGGCGGGCCGTCCGGCCATAACAGCATCACCGGTGGCACTGGCACCTCGATCATGTTCGGGGGCGGCGATGGCGATGTGCTGACCGCCGGCACCGGGGCGGGCGACACCATCAAGGGCGGGACGGGGGCGGAAACCATTTCGGCGGCCGGCACGCGTGGCATCCACAAGTTCTATGCCGGCAGCGGACCAAACCTGATCCGCACCGGCGACAACAACACCAGCGTGCTGCTGTCCACCGGTGCGGCCACCATTGTTGCCGGGGCGGGCATCGATCTTTACGCCTTCACCAGCGGCAACCACCCCGACGTGCTGATCCAGAACTTCAAATCCGGTTCCGATTACCTGTCGCTGATCGGGTTTGCCGCCGGCGAAGCGGGCAACGCGATTGCGCGGTCCAGCACCAGCGGCGGCAGCCAAAGCCTTACCTTGACCGACGGAACCCATATTACCTTTCAGAATTTCACTGGCCTCGGGGTGGGGAATTTTCTGTAGTATAACGCCTGGATAGTTATTTATCCTGGGGGATCCGCCATGCGCCGTCGCACACTGATCACGTCGGCCGCGATGGCACTCGCCGCGCCGGCGATTGCGCAACCGGCCAAAACCGCGACCTTGCGGTTTATCCCGCAAGCCAACCTGACGTCCCTCGACCCGATCTGGACGACGGCGACGGTCACCGGCAACCATGCCTATTACGTTTACGATACGCTTTATGCGATGGGTGCGGACATGCAGCCGCGCCCGCAAATGGCGGAAGGCCACACGCTATCCGATGATGGGCTGACCTGGCGCATCCACCTGCGCGATGGCTTGCGCTTCCATGACGGCACCCCGGTGTTGGGCCGCGACTGCGTGGCCAGCATCAAACGCTGGTGCGTGCGGTCGGCGATGGGGGAACTGCTGGCGGCGGCGGTGGCCCAATGGTCGGCGCCCGATGACCGCACCATGCAAATCCGCCTGCACCGGCCGTTCCCGCTGGTGTTGGATGCGTTGGGGCGGCCGGACTCATCAGTGCCCTTCATCATGCCCGAACGCCTGGCGCTGACCGACCCGATGAAGGCGATTACCGAGGTGATAGGCTCGGGGCCGTATCGGTTCCTGCCGGATGAGTATAATTCCGGTGCCCGCGTTTCCTATGCGCGCAACGATGCCTATGTGCCGCGCCAGGAAAAGCCGGAATGGGCGTCGGGCGGCAAGATCGCGCATTTCCCGCGGGTCGAGTGGAACGTGATCCCCGATGCGGCGACGGCTGCCGCCGCCATGCAGCGTGGCGAGGCAGATTGGTGGGAACGCCCGGTCAACGATCTGCTGCCGGCCTTGCTCGCCCGGCCCGGACTATCGAGCATGATTGCCGATCCGGCGGGCCGGTTGAGCGTGATGCGGATGAACTGTCTGAACCCACCTTTCGACAACATCAAGGTGCGGCGTGCGGTTTTGGCCGCGGTCACGCAGGAGGATTACATGCGGGCTGCTGTTGGCGATGACACTGCCTTGTGGCGGCAATGCCAGTCGCTGTTCGCCTGTGGCACGCCTTATGGCAACGAGGCGATCGGCAAGACGCTGATGCCGGGCAAGTTGGATATTGCCCGCAAGCTGCTGATGGACTCCGGCTATGCTGGGCAGAAGGTGGTGATTATCAACCCGACCGATTTCCCGCTGATCGGCCCGCTCGGGCAGGTTTCGGCGGCGTTGCTCAAAGCGATCGGGATGAATGTCGATTTGCAGGAAACCGACTGGGGCACGGTGGTGCAGCGCCGGGTGTCGCGCGAACCGGTGGAAAAAGGCGGTTGGAGCATGTTCCACAGCACCGGATCGGCATCGGGCTGGGCCAATCCGGCGGTCGCCGAAATCGTGCGCGGACGCGGCAAGACCGGCTGGTTCGGCTGGTGGGGCAGCGAGCCGGCCGAGGCGCTGGTGCAAAC
>JACMOQ010000270.1 GCA_014377905.1 Acetobacteraceae bacterium
CGCGTGGGTTTGCCCCGCCGGTAATGCCGGGGACGGGGGAGAGCGCGTATTTCGTGGGGGTTAATCGCAACAAGCGCTCGGTGACGTTGGATATTGCCTCGGCTGAAGGCCAGGCTTTGGTACGTCGGTTAATTGCCGATAGTGATATTTTAGTGGAGAATTTCAAGGTTGGGGCTTTGGCCAAGTATGGGCTGGGCTACGATCAGTTGCACAAGGAATTCCCTGGGCTGATTTACTGCTCGATTACCGGATTTGGGCAGACCGGGCCTTATGCGGCGCGGCCCGGCTATGACAGCTTAATCCAGGCGATGGGTGGGGTGATGTCTCTGACCGGGGAGCCTGAGGGTTTGCCGCAGAAGGTTGGCATTCCGGTCGCTGATGTTTTTGCCGGGTTGTATGGCTGCATTGGCATCCTGGCGGCGTTGCGGCATCGCGAGGCAACTGGAATTGGCCAGCAGGTTGATATTGGCATGTTGGACACGCATGTGGCTTGGTTGGCCAATCAGGGTATGAATTATTTGGCGACGGGTGAAAATCAGCCTCGTTTGGGCAATCAGCATCCGAATATTGTGCCCTATCAGGTGTTCGGGACCTCCGACGGGCATATTGTTCTGTCAGTGGGCAACGACGCTACGTTCAAGCGGTTCTGCGATGGGTTTGGGCTGTCGGATTTGCTGCACGATGCCCGCTTTGCTTCCAATGCCGCGCGGGTTGGTAATCGCCAATTGGTAACCGACACCTTGACCCCGGTGCTGGCGGCCCATCCAACCGAATTCTGGATTGCAAAATTGGAGGCTTTGTCGATTGGCTGTGGCCCAATCAACAAACTTTCCGAGGTGTTTGCCGATCCGCAAGTGGTGGCCCGCAAAGCTGTGGTGGAAATGCGCCATGCCAGCGGGGCGGATGTGAAGGTAATTGCCAATCCGGTCCGCCTATCGGAATCGCCGGTCGATTATCGTCTGCCGCCGCCGACCCTGGGGCAGCACACTGATGAAGTGCTGGGAAGGCTTGGCCTTTCCGTCGATGACGTTTCTGCCTTGCGCGCAAAGGGTATTGTTTAATATCAAGCCGCTTTGGCATTTCACCCATATCCAAGAATAGCAGATCACGGCCGGTGAGCTGACCCAGCTATCGCCCAGCATCCGGACGCAAAAAAACCGGCCCAGTTTCCTGGGCCGGTTCTTTTTTTCGTTCGATCGGCTGAATTACTTCAGCACGATTTCAACGTTGCGGTTCTGCGGCTCACGAACGCCATCGGCGGTGGCAACGATCGGCTTGGTTTCGCCGTTCGCGGTCACGTAAATCGCCTGCTTGTTGACCCCGAGGCGGACCAGCTCGGATGCGACGACGTCAGCACGCCTTTTCGACAGGCCCAGATTGTAAGCCGGGGTGCCAGACTTGTCGGCGTTGCCTGCAACTTCAATGCGTGTGACTGCCATTTTCGTCGAAGCGCCAGCAGCTTCGCCGATGATCTGGCGGGCGCGGGCGGACAAGTCCGCCTTGTCCCAGTCAAAGAACACCAAATAGGTGCGCGCGGCGGCCGGCGCCGGGGCGACAGTGGTTGCGGCAACCGTGGTGGTTGTCATCGTCGGGACGCCGAACGCGTAACGCAGGCCGATCATGAAGCTGTGGTTATATTGCGAACCGGTGTTCACAGTGCCCGAGATGCCGCCGATGGTGGCGCTGTTGTTGTCTTTGGAAACGCGGGCGAGCATGCGGTATTCGGCGGTTAATGACAGGCCTGGTACGGCGATGGGGATGCCTACGCCGACAATGCCCTGGAGGCCGAGGCCGCCCTTGTTGCCGGTGAAGTTAGTGGTGCCCACGTTGCCACGCAAAGTGGACATTTCGTAGCCGACGCCGGCGCCAAGGTAGGGGTAGAACATCGGGCTGCCGATATCAAAGTCGAACAATCCGTTGACCATCGCGCCGTAGGTCTGCTGCTTGCCGCCGTTCAGGGTGAAATTGTTACCGCGGATGGTCTGGGTGCGGTAGTTGCCTTCGAGTTCGACGCGGAAACCATTGCCGAAGCCATAGCCGAAGCTGCCGAGGCCAACGATGCCGCCGCTGCTGGTAATCTTGCTGCCGCCAAACGCGGTGGTCACGCCGCCAACGGTCTGCGAGTTGACGTTGAAGTCGCTCAGCATGTTGTAGCCAACGCCGCCGGCAATATAGGGGCCGCTAATCGGCTGGGCTTGAACGGCGCTCGCGGCGACCAACAGGCCGGCGGCAAGCAATCCAGTATTGAGTTTCATGACTACACTCTCCTTATTCATTTTTCAATCACAGCACCGTCGGCACTGCCGCAAATCCAGATCAAACCGCTCGGCTCGACGATTCGGCGTGACCACAACCTAGCAGTCGGCGTCGCTCTGGCTACCATGCAAAACGAGGATGTGGCATGCAAACAATGATATTTGACCCATCTGTGGCGAAAATATCACAGTTTGACGGTTGTCTATCATCCAACTGGCCTTGGCTCGCCAAGCAGGTTAGCCTGCCCATGGAGGAGAAGCGGCCCCGGTGGGCCGGCCGGCCTTCAAAGCCGGTTGGGGCTGCCCAGCGGCCCTGGGTGGGTTCGACTCCCGCTCTCTTCCGCCAATCGCCTTATGTTGGACAGTAGCTCAATTTCATCGGCTGGCTGACCGCGAGCGCGGTGGCTGTGGCGTTTAACTCTACAGTGTTTTTTGCCGCTGCGAGCTCGGCAAAATAGGTCGGGGCGTTTCTGCATTCCGAGACACTGTCATAGCCGTAGCGCTGCGACTGTGCGTTGGCGAGGCCCGTGTCGTAGTCGTCCTTGGCCGCCTGGGCGCCGCGTTTAGGCTTGGTGCGGGTGAAATACCCCAAAAGGGCTTTGTCCTGGGCGACGAGCACCGGCCGGTTCTTGGTGATAAAGCCGTTATATGCGTCGATCATCCCGCAATTTCGGGCCAGCACGTAAGCGCGAACCTTAGTCGCCGCCATATTGAAAGCGGCCATTTCCGCCGGTTTCGCGCAAATTGGTGCAATCGGCGATGGGCCTTCGACATAAGGGGGCGTCGGCAGCATGACCTGCAATGGTGCCGGGAGCTGCGTGCAACCCACCAGCAGCAAAGCAGCAATCAAGGGAATTCCAGCGCGCATGTCACGACTCCGTTTACGAAAATTTGTAGTGGAGGTGTGCATACAGTTGCTGCGCCTGTGCGACAACAGGGATAGAGTGAAGGCAATCGACGGATGGCCCACATAATATCAAATGATCAAAATGCCGTCATGAACATTATCTCCGACCCGAATTGGGATTTGGTCCTGCGCCGCCAGCCGGCGCCGTTCCTTTACGCCGTGCCCAGCATGGGCATTTATTGTCGCACCGTTTGCCCTTCGCCGCGGCCACGCCCTGGCAATGTGCGCTATTTCGCCGATGCACCAGCCGCCGAAGCGGCAGGGTTTCGCGCCTGCAAGCGATGTGACCCCAAAGGCACCCGCGCGGCGCTCGCGCGCGCGGTGGTCGAAGATTCCTGCGCTGCGATGGCGGCGGCCGATACCATTCCGTCGCTGGAGGCGCTTGCGACTCGCGCGGGCTATTCGCGCTTCCACTTCCTCCGCATGTTCCGCGACCATACCGGTCTCACCCCACGCACCTATGCTGAAGGGTTGCGAGCCAGAAAGCTGCAATTGGCCCTGGTCGGCGGCGCGCGGGTCATCGATGCGATCAACGATGCGGGCTACGGATCGGAATCGCGCGTCTATGAGGATACGGGCAAGCTGCTGGGCATGACTCCAGGGGCGCTGAGGCGCGGCGGGCACGGGGAAACCATCCGCAGCGCCTGTGCCGACAGCCCATTCGGTCGGCTGCTGGTCGCCGCGACCGGCACTGGTATTTGCTTCATCGGGTTCGGGGAGCCCG
>JACMOQ010000022.1 GCA_014377905.1 Acetobacteraceae bacterium
ACCGGCGGCGCGAAAGCGCCGTCGGGTCCAGCACGGTCAAAGCCTGCCAGCCGAAATTCAGCAGTGCGGCGCTGTCTTCGGCAAACTTGACAACTTTCCGCACCAAAGCCGGCCTGCCCATATTGGCGAGCGTCAGGGCGCGCCTGACAGTGAATGATTTAAGTCGCAAAATATCGGCGACCGGGCTGTCCACGGCGTCCTCGAACCCGCGCGGCATGCGGGAAAGTGTTTCCGACATATCGAAACTAAGTTTCCTGCCTGCCAGATCGGCGCGCAGCAAGCTCGCCCATGCCGGGTCGACATAGATCGCCTCGCGGATCGCCTCCAGCGCTTCTTTATCGGGCAAATAAAATCCCGCTGCAAGAAAACATCCGGTGGGATCGAGATGAATGTACAAAATCCCCTCGAATTTCGCCCCACCCGCGCGGCGCAGCACGGCGCCAGAATTGGTTTTGTAGGGAAGCTTGTCCTTGCTGAAGCGCACATCGCGATGAATGCGGAAAATCGCCTTGGCAGGATCGCCGGTCAGTAAGCTACCGGCAGCGGCCAGCCCAGAAATGACATCGGCAAGCAAAAGCCGGAACGGGGCAACGATGTCGCGTTCATGGACCGATTTATGAGCCAGAAACCAATCGCGATTATTGTTCGCTTCCAGGTCGCGGAGGAATTGGAACGCTTCGGGCTGGAAGCCAGCAAAGCCCTGGATATTTGGTGCCATGCCGCATTATCCCCTTCGCGACCGTCGCTGCAAGACCAGGCCCGCCAGCAACGCACTCGCGGCCGCCGCGGCGAAGCCATGCTGGAACCCGGCCAGGAAACCGCCCTCGGTATTGGTCGGCCCGCCCGCCTGGAATATCAGCATTAACACGCTCGCGCCGGTGAGGGTCCCGATCGTGCGGGTGACCATCCCGAGACTGCCGGCGACACCCCGATCGGCTGGCGGCAGGCTCGCGGTCAGAATGTCGAGCACCGCGACCGAAAACAACCCCGCCCCAATCCCGTGCACGAACATCGCCGCCACCAGCCAGGCGATGGCGTGCCCGTTGGCCGCCCAAAGAATGCCGACCAGCGTAGCTGCCACAATGAAAATACCGATTTGCGCCAGAATGCGCGACGACATCCGACTGGCCAGCCGTCCCGCGACCGGGGTAGCCAGCACACTGCCGATCGGGCTGAATGCCAGCAGCAAGCCGCCTACCTGCACCGACACCCCACCGAAATGCACGAGGTAAAACGGGATCAGCAGCGGCCCGGCGAATGTTGCAAGATTGCCGAGGATGTTGGCGATGGTGATCCGGGCGACATCGCCCTCGCGCAGAACCCCAAGCCGGATGATCGGGGACACCGCCACGCGCTGACGCCAAATGAAGGCGAGCAGGGTTGCCACGGTCAGGCTCGCCGCGCCGAGGACTGCCCAAATTCCCGCCGGCAATCCGCGGAGATGATCGAGCGTCAGGATAAGGCCCGCGATTGTCACCGCCAGCAGCACCCCGCCAGCCGCATCGAAGCGTGCCACCGACTTCGGCAACGTCCGCTGCGGCAAGGTAAACCCCAACAGCAATGCCGCACCCGCCACCGGGATGCGAAACGCGAACACCGAACTCCAACCAAAGCGATCCAGCAGCGCCCCCGCAAGCACCGGCCCGGCCACCCCGCCGAGCGCCATCATCATGCTGTACCATCCCAATGCCTCCGCCCGGCGCAGGTCGCCGAGCAATCCGGTCGCCATAGCCGGCCCAACGCTTAGGATTAGCGCCGCCCCGGTGCCCTGCATCGCCCGCCCCGCGAGAAACCAGCCGAAGGATGGGGCGAAAGTGCACAGCGTAAAGGCGCATGTGCTGACAAAACAGCCAACCAGAAATACCACCCGGTAGCCGACCAGATCACCAATGCGGCCAAACCCCAAGGTGAGGCTGGCAAAGATCAGCACGTAACTGATCACCACAAACCGGATCGAGGGAATATCGAGGGCAAAATGCGCGGCAATCTGCGGGAAGGCAACATTTACGCTGGCATCGAGCGGCACCAGCGCGGTTCCCAGCCCGATGACCAGCAGCCCACGTATTTCGGTCGCGGTCATGGAGCATCTCCGCAGTTTCGATGGTCCAAGCAATTCTTTGGGTTGCAAAGGCAACAGGCAAACACCACAACGGACAAATGCTACGCACGTCAACTGCTGGACTTATCGGGGCCGCTTTTATACTGGCGTCGGCCGCGCATGCCGAACCGGTGGCGCCAATTCTGTCGGCGGCAACCCACCTGCGCTATGCCGGCTATGTTGCCGGGCTGAACGTATTTTCGCTGCACGTCAAAGCCGTCCTGGCACCAGAACGCTACCGGATGGAAACCCGCTACAACCCCGAAGGGGTGTTAAACGTCTTCGTTTCCGGCGAACTTCATACCCTCGCGCATGGTGGCTGGCATGCCGGCCGTGCAACGCCTGCCCGCTACCAAACCTGGGGTATCTGGCGCGGTGAGGCACGAGACACCCAGATCGACTATTCAGCCGGCAGCCCGCTTATCCGCAAGCTCGTCCCGCCAATCGCCGGGGAACGCGAACCGGTCACGCCAGCCGATCAGGCGGGCACCATCGATACTCTCAGCGCTTTTGCGTATCTCGCCCAGCAGGTCAACAACCGCGGCCGCTGCGATGGGGACGCACGATTATTCGATGGACGCCGCCTGTCGGTCGTGTCGGCGGTGCATGTGGGCGAGGAAATCCTGCCCCGTGAATCCCGCTCTAGCTTTTCCGGTCCGGCGACGCGCTGCGACATCAGCGGCAAGCAGATTGCCGGGTTTCCGCTCGGCGATGCCCCGACCGATGGCACCGGAAAGACCAGCGGCAGCGTGTGGTTCGCCCGACCCACTGCTGCTGCGGTCATGCTCCCGGTCCGCATGACTTTCGTGATCCCGGTGCTGGGGAACGCGACGCTCTATCTGACCGCTAATCCCAAATAGATCACGGTGCGCTGCGTATCCCACCAGCCTCGGCCTCGGTAATCAGGCGAAACCCGTCTTCGGGCAACAGCATGCGGGCTGTGATCAGCCGATCCGTCGCCTCGCGCACCGCGTTCACATAGGCAGCCTTGTTCGGGAAGCGTTCTTCCAATGACAGGCGCGGATCGCCGGCCGCCATGCGCTCTGCTTTGGTCGCCGCGAACGGCACAAAGCTGCCGGTCAGCGTGCATGGCACGTCGGCAAACAAATCGTCGCGATGCAGGTTCCAGCCGGTATAGGTCCCGATCGGCACTTGCACATTAACGGGCCTGACGCCGCCAATGTCATTGCCATCCGCATCAACCTGCAGCACCAGCACGCCATAGCTCCCCGGCCGTTCACGCGGCGGTATGATGGTTTCGATTCCAGAGCTATCGGCGGGGTTATACTGCGGGCCACGATCGTAAACATGCAGTGGGTTGTTGCGCATCAACATGCGCATCGCCGGCCGTTCAGTGCCGCCATAATTCGTCGCCGGAACCTCGGGGAAGCGCACCTGGTCGGGGGCCACCAGCGTGGAATCTGCAATGCGCGGCACAATGCCGGCGGGCGGGGTCCGATCATCACGCACCCATTGGGTGAAATTATGAAGCAACGCCCGCATCGTCCAGACATGCGGGGTCGGGTTGCCCTGCTGGGTGCAGACCCCGAACGGCGCCTTGGCGGGCAACGGCAATGCGGCCGGGCCATGCTGGGTGCTCGCCAGGATGAAGCTGCGCACGTTCGCCGGATCGGCAACATCGCGCGTGCCCAACGGATCGGTAAACCCAAGCCCCTGGCGCCCCTCCCAGATTTCCAGCGCCGTCGCCGCATGGAAAATTTTCGGGCAGGTGTTATCTGCCGAGCAACGATCGAGCACCCCTTGCGTTCGCCCGGTCAGCGGATCGGCCTGGCGGGCATAGCTGAACGGGAAATCGTATGCCGGGTAACGATGATCGACCGCGCTGCCCCAGGCCCGCCCGACCATCGCCCAGCGGATGTTCATCGCGATCAACCCGCCGCCAATATGTGGCAACGCGCCATCGAACGCGCGGCCGCCTGCCTCGGCGCGATTGAACCCGAGATGCAGCATGGTGCGGATATAGCGCCCGGATTGGGAACTTCCGGTGATGATGGCTTTAACCCCAGGCCCATGCACGACCGGGTTTGCCGTGCCGGCATCGTCTTTGTCGCGGGTTTTCAGGAACGTACCCAGATCGCGCCCGGCCGCAAAACCAAGTCC
>JACMOQ010000271.1 GCA_014377905.1 Acetobacteraceae bacterium
GTGGACACCCATATATTCCGCCTCGGCAACCGCACCGGCATCGCGTCCGGGGCCAATGAACGTCAGGTGGAAGATACCCTGGTTAAACGAATTCCGCCCGAGATGCTGCGCGATGCCCATAACTGGCTGATCCTGCATGGCCGCTACGTGTGCAAAGCGCGCAAGCCTGAGTGCTGGCGCTGCGCCGCCGCTGAATTTTGTCGCTATCCGAACAAGGAAACTGGCCCATGACCGCGATCCGCATCGCTGTGCTGCAATTTACCCACGAAACCGTGACGTTTCTGCCGAACGACACCACGCGCGACGATTTCATCTACCCCGGCTCCCCGGCCGCAGGTGAAGCTCTTCTGACCACCGCGCCGAAATCCTACATGGGCGGATTTGTGAAGCTGGCGCGCGAATTTCCCGGCGTGGAACTCACCGGCATCACCTCGCCGCTTTGGCCGAAAACCGGCACCGGTTCGGGCTGGGTCACAACTGACGCGTTCGAGTATTTCCTGGGCGTGCAACTGGCGGAATTGCAAGCGCAGGGGCCGTTCGATGGCGTGTACCTCGCGCTGCATGGGGCGATGGCGGTGCGCGGCGTCGCGCGCCCGGAAGCCGAGATCGCCCGACGGGTGCGCGCGCTGGTCGGGCCGGCCTGCCGCATCGCCGGCACGTTCGATCCGCATGGCAACGAAGACGATCAGTATCTGCGCCACGCCGATTTTGGCTTCTGCGCCAAGTATTTCCCGCATTACGACGAATACGTGCAGGGCGCCCGCGCCGCCCGCATGCTGATTCGCGCAATACGCCACGATTTCACCCCCGCCCACCACGTGGTGAAAGTGCCGATCATTACGCCGACGGTGCTGCAATGGACCGGCGCGTCGCCATGGATGGACCTGGTGCAGCGCGCGCTCACCTGGGAAGCCCGAGAACCTGATGTGTTTGTAAATTTTTTCTTCGGCTTCCCCTGGGCCGACACCGTCGATGCCGGGATGACCGTGCAAGTCACCACCAACGGCAATGCGGCGCTGGCCAAGCGGGTCGCCGATGACATGGCCGGCGCAGCCTGGCGCGCACGCCACGCGCTGATTTCGACCACCAAAATCCTGCCGATGCCCGATGCCGTGACCGCTTCCCGCACCGCCAATGGCCGGGTGGTGCTCGCCGATTACAGCGACCGGTCCGGTGCCGCGACATTTTTGTTGCGCGACATCATCACCCAGGATCTGCCGAATGTGCTGGTCGCAACTGTGAAGGACGCCGAACTGCTGGCACGGATCGCCAACGGCAAGCCCGGCGATGCCTTCGACCAGATGGTTGGCGGCAAGGTCGATGCCTCGGCCGGCGATCCGGTGCGCGTGGTCGGCACCCTGCGCGGCACCGGCCGCGGCTGGGCGACGGTTGATTTCGGCCGCAATTGCGTGCTGGTAATCAGCGAATTCCTCACCCAGATTATCGAACCCGCAACCTTACGCGCCTACGCGGTCAACCCCGACGATTTCAAAGTCTTCGCCATCAAATCCCGCGCCCATTTCCGACGCGGCTTTGACGACAGTGGGTACGCCAGCACAATCCTGCTGGTCGAACCGCCGCAGCCGTTCCTTGGCACGACGGGGCTGGAGGCGTTGACCTTCGAGCATTTGCGGCTCGCGGATTATTTCCCCTATGGCGACCCGGCATTCCCGCCTGGGCCGATGCCAGAGCGTTAGGGCGGCGGGTTTTTTACCGCAACATCCCCCGCATCCGCGGGTCCAGCGCGTCACGCAGCGTGTCGCCTAACAGGTTCAGCCCCAGCACCAGCATCGCGATCACCGTCCCTGGGGCCAGCGCGATCCACGGCGCTTCGACCAAGGTATCGCGGCCGTCGGCGATGATCGACCCCAAGGTTGGCTGTGGTGGCGGCGGGCCGACGCCGACGAAGCTGAGCACGGCTTCGGCCAGAATGGCGACGGCGAACACAAAGGTTTGCTGCACGGCCAGCGGGGCTGCGCAGGCTGGCAGGATGTGTTTGGCGAGGATGCGGGCGGTATTGGCGCCGACAGCGCGCGCCGCCTCGACATAGTCCAGCGCGCGGGCGACCAGCACGGCGGCGCGCATGACGCGGGCGGTGCGCGGGGTGTAGGCGACGGTCAACGCCACAATCGCCGTCGCCTCGCTGGGGCCGAGGGTGGCAGCGAGGGCGATGGCAAGCAGCAAGCCGGGGAAGGCCATCATCCCGTCCATCACCCGCATCAGCCAGGCATCGGCCGGACGCCACCAGCCGGAAATAAGGCCGATGCTGGCGCCGGCAAGCCCGGACAGCACCGCGACAGCGAGGCCGATGCGCAGCGAAACGCCAGCGCCGAACAGGATGCGACTGAGCACATCGCGGCCATAACGATCCGTGCCAAGCAGATAGAGATCGTTGGGCGCGCCGAGCCTGTAGCGGTAATTGTTCTTCACCGGATCGAACGGCGCGATCCAGCCGGCGGCAATGGCCGCAATCGCAACAACCCCGACCAGGACCAGCCCGACCAGGAAGGCCGGGCGACGCAGGAAATTCATGATTGCGCCCGCAGTCGCGGATCGGCCCATAAATAGAGCAGATCGACCAGCAAATTTACCAACACAAACACGAACGCGATCACCAGCAGCCCGCCCTGGATCACTGGCCAGTCACGCCGCAGCACTGACCCGATCACCAAACGTCCGACGCCGGGCAGGGAGAACACCTGTTCAATCACCAGCGCGCCGCCGAGCGACAGGCCGAAGCCGATGCCGGCAACCGTCAGGATTGGCACCAGCGCGCCAGCAAGCACATGGCGGGCGAAAACACGGATTTCCGACAGTCCCTTGGCGCGGGCGGTGCGGATAAAATCGCTGCTGGCGACTTCAAGCGCGGCACTGCGTGTCATTCGCGCAATCGGGCCAAGCTGGGTCAACGCCAAAGTTCCAGCGGGCATGGCGACCGAGCGCAGCCAGCCCAATGGATCTTCGCTCAACGGAATAAACCCGCCTGTCGGCAGCCACTGCAACTTCACCCCGAGCACCCAGATCAACAGCAGCCCGAGCCAGAAATCGGGGAGCGATAATCCAATCAGCGACGCCCCCATGGTCGCCTGGTCCGGCCAGCGCCGCACGTTCTTGGCTGCGATCAGCCCGGCCGGGATGCCGATCGCGCACGCAACCCCCAGCCCAAGAAATGCGAGCGACAAGGTCACCGGCAGCCGTTCCAGGATTGCCGCACCGACGCCCTGGTTGAGCAGCACCGATCGCCCGAGATCCCCCTGCGCGAGGCCTGCGTACCACGCCAGCATCCGGCCCAGCAACGGCTGATCGAGGCCCAGGCTTTCCCGCAGCCGCGCAACATCGGCCGCGGTGGCTGATGGCCCGGCAAGTTCGGCCGCCATGTCGCCAGGGACCAGCAGGGTCAGGCCGAACGACACCAACGACACCACCAGTAGCACTGGCACCGCCGCCAGCAGCCGAACTGCTACAAGGCGCAGCACCCGCTAGACGAACCAGCAATCCCACATGCGGGGGATACGATAGGGCGCGTAATTTGCAACGTTGGACCGGGTCGCCTGGATCACCCCGATATCGCCGCATTTAATCGAAATCGCCTGATCATAAACGCGGTCCTGGAACATTTTCACCGCCGCCTGGCGATCCGCCAGCTTTAAACTGGTGGTGAGCTGCAACTGGGCCTGTTCGATCACCGGATCGGGCTTGATTTGCACCGGGGTGGCGCCGGCAAAGAAGCCAACCACGCCATACGGCCCCTCATACGGCTCGATCCCCATGCCGAGCGGCCAGAGATTCCAGCCTTCCGGGCGCAGCCGCGCATTAAGCACGGTCGGCCAGTCCATCACCGATAGTTTCACATTCATGCCGATCGCGCGCAGCTGTTCGGCGGCGACGGTGCCAGTATCCAGATGGTTACGGAACGAATTATCGGCAACGATGACCAGTTCCTCGCCCTTGTAGCCACCTTCTTTCAGCAGTGCCTTGGCACGATCCTTGTTCTGGGTGGTGTATTTGCCAAGGCCCTCGATCCCTGGGAAATACCCGGTATTGGGGTGCTGCCAGGCCGGTTGCAGCCGGAACAATCCGCTGGTGGCGATGGCCATGATTTCTTCAAGGTCGAGCGCCGCCTGGATCGCGCGTCGGATGCTGACATTCGCGGTCA
>JACMOQ010000272.1 GCA_014377905.1 Acetobacteraceae bacterium
GAATTCCAGCGGGGGTTGGGGGGGGGGGAGGCGGGGGTGGGGGGGGTGGTGGCGGCGGTGGCTCGGGCGGGGTGTCCTTGGGCTTGTCCGGCGCGGGTGGCGCTTCGACCGCATCGGGGGCAACCGCTGTCGCTGCAGTCGGGCCAGGCGTGGAGTTCTGTAAGGCCGGCGCAGATGGTGGTCCTGGATTGGACGCGAGCTCGACCTCGATCTCCGGCGGCTTTTCCGGGGGCGACATCAAGTCAACCCCGATCAGCAGCACCAGCAGCAATGCAACATGGACCGCCAGCGAAATCGCCGCGCCGCGAGGCAGTCCGCGATCAATCCGCATGTCCAGCTCAGGGCTTGCGTGCGGGCTTGGCCGCGCCAACACCGGACGGATCGGTGAGCAACGCCACCTTGGTGAAGCCACCGGTGATGATGGTGCCCATCACTTCCAGCATTTGGCCGTAGGTGATGCCCTTGTCGCCGCGCACATAAATCCGGCGATCCTTCTGGTCCTTGGCAATGGCCGCGAGCTTGGTCACCAGTTCCGGTAGTGCGATTTCACCATCCTGCAAGTAAACCTTGCCGTCCGCAGTCACCGACACGTTCAGCGGCTCGGCATCCTGGCTCACCGGGCTCGCGGTGGTCTTCGGCAGATCGACATTGACCGCATTCGACAATAACGGCGCGGTCACCATGAATATAATCAGCAGCACCAGCATCACATCCACCAGCGGCGTGACGTTGATCTCGGCGAGCGGCTTGTAGCGCCCGCCCTTCCTGCCGCCCATCAGCCCGCCGGCCATCAGGCTGCCTCCTCGGCCTGGCGTGACAGGATAGCCCCGAACTCGATGGAAAACCCTTCAAGCCGCCCCGCCAGTCGTGAAAGATCGGTGCTGATCTTGTTGTAGGCCAATACCGCCGGGATTGCGGCAACCAGCCCGATCGCGGTCGCCAGCAAGGCTTCCGCAATGCCGGGTGCGACCACGGCGAGGTTGGTGTTATGCATGGCCGCAATCGCGGAAAAGCTGTGCATGATGCCCCAGACCGTACCGAACAACCCGATGAAGGGGGCGGTCGAACCCACCGAGGCCAAAAAGATCATCCATTTTTCCAGGTTTTCCATCTCGCGCTGGATGGTGACGCCCATGGCGCGTTCAACCCGGTCACGCACAGCACTTGCCCGGCCGACTTGGGTAACTCCCCCCCGGCTGCGCCGCCACTCGGCCATCGCGGCGCCGAATACCGCGGCCATCGGGTGCGACGGCTTCAGGCCCTCGGCATCGTAGAGATCATCAAGACTGCCACCCGACCAGAAGCGTTCCTCGAACGCCTCGGCGGCGCGATTGGCACGGCGGATCGAGGTGACTTTGTCGAACACAATCGCCCACACCCAGACGCTGGCGCCAACCAGCAGCAGCATGACCAGCTTGACGACAATATCGGCCTGCAGGACCAAGCCCCACAGCGACATGTCGGTGCCAGCCCCACCCAGGTTTACCGTATCGACCACTCGATCCACACTCATCTCCTTCGTCAACTACCAGGACAGACCTGGATCAAGGCGAATTCACGTCCATCATATGGCGCAATGCCGTCCGCCACCGTGGCGGAATACGCTGCGGGCGCTGGTCGGATGCCCGCAGGCAGGCAAGTTGCAGCTTGCACACCACCAATGGCCGCCCATCGCGCTGCACAATCTGCTCCAAATCTAGCGTCGCCGCCCCGACTGCCACGCAGCTTGTGGCCACTATCAGGGAATCATCGAGCCGTGCCGGGGCGAGATAGTCCAAATTGGTGCGTCGCACCATCAATATCAGGCCGTGCTGTTCCGCCATCTCGGCATGCGGCACGCCCGCGTCGCGCAACGCCTCGGGTCGCGCACGTTCGGCGAAGCGCAGATAATTGGCGTGATAAACCACCCCTCCCGCGTCGGTGTCCTCATAATAAACGCGGAGTGGGTAGAAATGCGTCACTCGTCGCCCAATAAATCGAGCACCGGCTGGGTGCCGGGTGGCGGCGCAAGGCCGAGATGCTTCCAACCGCGCTCCCCCAGCATTCGGCCGCGGCTGGTCCGCAGGATCAAACCTTCCTGGATCAAATACGGCTCAATCACATCTTCCAAAGTATCTCGCGCTTCGGCCAGCGCGGCGGCCAGGGTTTCGACCCCCACCGGGCCACCCGAATGATGTTCGGCGATGCGGCGCAGATAGCGGCGATCCATCGCGTCGAGCCCGATCCGATCAACCTCGAGCCGCTGCAACGAGGCATCCGCCAGATCGCGATCGACCTCGCCAGAGCCCAACACGGCGGCAAAATCCCGCACCCGGCGCAACAGCCGGCCGGCTACTCGCGGCGTTCCGCGTGACCGTCGGGCGATTTCACGGGCACCATCGGCAGTCAGCGGAAAGCCGAGCTTTTCTGCCCCCCGTGTCACGATCAATTCGAGTTCTTCGGGCGTGTAAAACACCAGCCGCAGCGGAATGCCGAAGCGGTCGCGCAACGGTGTCGCCAGCAGGCCGGCGCGCGTGGTCGCGCCGACCAAGGTAAAGGGCGCCAGATCAATCCGCACGCTGCGCGCGCCAGGCCCCTCGCCGATAATCAGATCGAGCTGGAAATCCTCCATCGCCGGATAAAGGATTTCCTCGATCGCCGGTTGCAGCCGGTGGATTTCATCGATGAACAACACATCGCGCGGCTGCAAATTAGTCAGGATCGCCGCCAGATCGCCAGCGCGCTGGATGACCGGGCCAGACGTCGCCTTGAAGCCAACCCCAAGTTCGCGCGACACAATCTGCGCCAAAGTGGTTTTGCCGAGGCCAGGCGGGCCGTGCAGCAGCACATGATCCAGCGCTTCCCCGCGCGAGCGCGCGGCCTGGATGAAAATCCCGAGATTCTCCCGGCTGGCTTTCTGGCCAACAAATTCGGCCAGCATCTGCGGGCGCAAGCTGGCCTCGCCGGCATCGTCCTCGCGGCGCTGGGCCGAAATCTCACGCTCACTCATCGCGCCAGTTCCTGCAGCGACTCGCGGATCAGCTGCCCGACCGCCGCCCCTTCACCCAGCCGTTCAATGACCTTGCCGACCGCCGCCTGCGCCTCCGGGCGGCGATACCCGAGATTGAGCAGCGCCGAAACTGCGTCAGCCGCACCGCCGACGGGCGGCGGCATAATGGCGGAAAATCCAATCCCCACCGGCATCGCACCGGCCTTGTCGCGCAACTCGGTCAACAACCGCACTGCCAATTTCGGCCCTACCCCTGGCGCACGGGTCAGGCTTGCCCGGTCGCCCGACTGGATTGCCCCGATTAGGTCGCGTGGCGACAGCGCCGATAAAATCCCCAACGCCACCTTGGCGCCCACCCCCTGCACCGTGGTCAGCAAACGGAACCAGTCGCGTTCAGCGGACTCGGCAAAGCCGAACAACTGGATGGCGTCTTCACGCACCTGAGTTTCGATCAGCAGGCTGGCGGTCCCGCCGTCTTGCAAGGCCGACAAGGTGCGGGTCGAAGACTGTACAAGATAGCCGACGCCGTTCACGTCAACGATGCAGCGATCGGCCTCCAGCCCTTCGATGCGGCCGGTCAGTTTGGCGATCATCGCGCGGCCCCGCCCTCGGTCATTCTGCGCGCGCCACCAACATCGCATGCTCGCGCC
>JACMOQ010000273.1 GCA_014377905.1 Acetobacteraceae bacterium
GCAGTTTGCAGTTCCAGTTGGGAATTGAGCTGGGCGCCGAAAAGCACAATATAGGCCGTCACCCAGAACCACATCATCACACCTATGGCAGCCGCGAGCGGCCCGTATGTCGCGTCATAGCCAGCGAAACGTCCGACATAGAACGAAAACAAGGCAGATGCCCCCAACCACAATATCGTCGCAATGATTGAACCTGGGGTAACCCAGCGAAGTTGCGCCCGACGGCGCGAAGGACCGAAACGATACAGCATAGCCAATGAAACCAGAACCGTTGCCGCAAGCATCAGAAGGCCAATCATATGGATCAGTATTTTGCTATAGGAGCTCAATCCAATGAAAGAAACCAAAATGGGCACCACAACCAGCGCCGCAAGGGTCAACACCGCGGCGAGGGTGGCGCACATGGTCATCGCCAATGCAGTCAGTTGGAAGGTGATTATGCTGCGATGCTCGTCTTCATCATACGCAACATTCAGCGCCAGGAGCATCGCCTTTGTCCCGGTTGTGGAACTCCACAACGCGATTGAAGTGCTGATTGCCAGGCCAATGCCGAGCGAACCGGCCGGGCGGCCCACCAGATCGAGAACGCGTGCGTCAATCAAATCAAACACTGCCGGCGGCACAAGGTCGCGTAACTGTCGCAATTGCGGTGCAACCGTAACGGGATCGAATATCAGACCATAAAGAAAGACCAGCATGCTGATCGCGGGGAATAATGCGAGAGTGGCATAGAAAGCGCATCCCGCCGACACCAGCGACATCCGGTCGGACAACATTTGCCAGAACGCACGCCGGAACGCCGCCCACCAGCCCCGCCAAGGCATAGCCAGCGGTGCGTCGGCATCCCGGCCCAGAATATGGGCATCCGGTGCATTGACCAGGGCCATTGCTTCAATGCCGGTCACAGCGTTTTCGACCGCCGCGACGACAGCAGGATCGCTGTCCGGCATTTTCGACATGGTCGGGCTCCGAAAATTTTGTCCAGGTTAGCCGATAAATGCAGCCGGCGCGCGTCCTGATGGACGCGCGGCGGACTGGTCATACATGCTCATCGCGCCGATGGCCACCTAAAGCTGCCGCGATACAGGCGATAAAGGCTCCGATGAGCAGCGACAGCCCGGTGAAGATGGCAGCGGTCGCCGTGTATTTTCGCGCCGCTTCGGCGGCATCCTTGGCGCTGGCAACCGCGGCTTTTTCACGTGCTATGACCTCATCAACACGTTTTTGCGCTTCCGCTGGCGCAACGCCAGTGCGGGCGGCGATCATCTCGGCCAAGTAGGTCCGATCGCCGGCCGGCACGTCCCCGCTGAGCATTGCTTGGGCCAGAATGACGCTCGCTTCGGCATGGACGTCGCGGCTGGATGCCGCGGATTCCGGCTTTTCGCCGCGCAACAGGCTATCTACTCCATAAATGCGGGCCTGCATCGCAGGCGTGGAAGCAGCTGCTCCCGCACTTGCCGCGACAGTTGCCGCCGCCCGTGTCGCTGTCCCCACCGCCGATGACGCCGCCATGCCAATGATGGCGGCACCAATGACGCTGGCTGTCGCCCAGGTCAAAAACCCATGCGCGGTATCGCGAAAGAACACCTCATGCGTATGCGTATTGGCCCATTTGGTGCGCAGGCGGCCGCACAGATAGCCGCCGAGCCCGGCGCTGATCCATTGCACCACGATCAGCCATATCCCTGCCGAGATGACGAAGGTCCCCGGCGTCGCGCCGACATTGGGCCGTAGCGAGATTGAGGCTAAGCCGAAGCCGGTTCCGATGGTGACGAGTACTGTCCCGATGGCTGCCGCGCCCACGGCACCACCAAAAATTGCTGGCCATGAAATTGCGGAGATTTGCGATTCTGCCGATCGCTCGGGGCCATCCCTAAATCGGGACCCGGCAACCACGGTTTCCATATCAGCGCCACACCAGGGCGAGGATGATGATGATCGGGATCGGCACGCCAAGCAGCCAAAGCAGAATTCCGCGACCCATGATGATTCTCCATTATGTTACGCCGGGAGTTACCGGCAACGATCCGAAAGCGGACGTTGCGGCAGTCCGGGGGGCCGGGCTGCCGCAACCATCATACACGCTTAGTGGCGCGATTGCGCCCCCCGACGTGCAGCTTCGGCATGGCCCTCGGAATCGCCGAACCATCCGCCGTGGCTGCGCCCATCGTTTGACGAATTACCCCGATCGCTATCGCCGCGGCTGGCGGAGGAACTGCGACCGCCGCGCTGATCGTCTTCACTGGTGAAACGGCCGCGGTCATCCCGTTCGCGGTCGTTGCCTGAAGCACCGCCCCGGTTGTCCCGATGATCGTCCTGACTATTCGATGGGCGACTGGCGCCGCGATGCTGGTCGTCGCTGGTAAAGCGGCCCAGGCTATCGTGCGCGCGATTACCGCCGGCCGACTGGCGGTCCCGGTTATCGTTATGATCGTCCCGGCTGTTGGAAACCCGCCGGTTGTCCCGACCATCGTCGTCACTGGTGAACCGCCCGCGGTCATCGCGATCATTTTGGCCGCCGCCCGACCGGGAGGAGTTACCCGCACCGCTTCGTGCAGCCTGGGCATGGCCTTCGGAGTCGCCGAACCATCCGCCCTGGCCGCCATTGCTTGCTGACCGTCCACGATCGCCGTCGTCGCGACTCGCCATGCTGCGTCTGTCGCCCCCGTTATCCGCGTCGCTCGCATAGCGACCATGATCGTCGCGCCCACGATCGTTGCTTAATTGGCGGCCCCGGTTGCCGTTGTGATCGTCCCCCATGCTGGTCGAACGCTGATTGCCCCGATGATCGTCTTCGCTAGTGTAGCGTCCCCGTTCGTCACGGTCGCGATCGCTGCCCGAGGAACTGGTGCGCTGTTCGCTGTTATCGTTTCGGCTGCCGGACGAGCCGTTGCCGCTGCGCCCATCATCATTTCGCGAAGAACGGGCGCCACCACCGTCACCCGACCGGCCACGGTCATCTTCGTGATGCCGAGTTTCCCATCCACGACGCGCCGCCTCTGCATGGCCTTGGGAGTCTCCGTGCCATCCGCGCTCGTCGGAACTGCTGCCCCGGTTGCGATCATTCTCGGAGGAACGGCCCCCACCATTGCTCGACCGCGTCGCGCTCGCGCGTTCCGATTGGCGATTGTCGTTGTGGTCGTCGCTTGTGAAGCGGCCACGTTCGTCGTGTGCAGTGCGATTATTGTCCATGTTGTCCTCCTGGGGGTAACTTACTTTCCCAGATTTCTGTTGAAAGGTGATTTTTGGTGACGCCGTAAGGGTTCCTGAATTCTGCTCCAGTTCAAGTGCTGCGCGTCGTTCCTGCAAGTGGATGACAACCTCACCATCATTGATGCCGGCCTCTTCTGCTTTCGCGAACAACCCGTCTTCGGCCTGCTCTTCCAGCGCGACCTGGTGGCGGAATTGCTGGGCCAGCATCCCCACCTTGGCATCGCGATATTTGTCAGCCGGCGGCGCCGCCATCAGCTCCTCGCTCATCAACTTTGCGATGTCGTACGCAACATGCGCTCCGTTAATCAGCGCGGTCGGAATGCTGGTTCCCTCCAGTGCTGGATAGAATGTATCCTCCCGTAACTTGGAAAGCATGGTAAGTTCTTCGGTAATTTCTCTAATCAGAAAAGATTTAGCATCATCCTCGGCAATAAAGTATTGCGCGAACAAGGCATCAATTTTCTGATTATCCATCTTCAAGTGCTGAATAACTTTAGCACTCGCGTCGTGTGCGGTCGGATTATCTTCATTCGGGGGTTCTTCAGCGATGACTTTTGTCGCCAACCGTTGCTTCACCATGGTTCCTCCTCTGCCAAGTCGTGATTGCACCAATTATTGGGCCTGTCATGGCAGGACCCATTTGTCTAACGTGACCCGGTAGGTTCGGTTGCCGTGGAGTTCGGAAAAAATGCGGGCGATTTGCTGTTCATGGTGCGGGCGTTGTCATCCGTCGGACGTCCATTCCAACTTGGTCCGTTATCGAATTGATCAACTTTCGCCTGCCAAGTTCATGGCAAAGGCTTGGTCATTTCGTGCGATTTCACCCAGGCGTCAAATTCGGCACCACTTGTGACCCCAAGCCGCAGCGCCGCCTCACGCAGCGTCACACCCTCGCGTTGGGCGAAAAGGGCGGTTTTCGCAGCGGCCTCGTAGCCGATGTGCGGGTTTAGCGCGGTCACCAGCATGAGATTATTGGCCAAATGCTCCGCAATGCGCGGCAGGTTCGGGGCAATTCCCTTGGCGCAATGGATGTTGAAGCCGCCAAGTGCATCCGTCAGCAAATGCGCGCTATCGAGCAGATTGTGCAACATGACCGGCTTGAACACATTAAGTTGAAAATTGCCCTGGCTGCCGGCGAACGCCACAGCGTGATCATTCCCGAACACTTGCACCGCCACCATCGTCAACGCCTCGCATTGCGTAGGGTTGATCTTGCCGGGCATCATCGATGATCCCGGCTCGTTCTCGGGTATGCGCAATTCGCCAATGCCGGTGCGTGGTCCGGACGCATACCAACGGATGTCGTTCGCGATTTTCATGCAGGCGCCAGCAAGGGTGCGCAGGCAGGCAGAGGCGGCAACGATCCCGTCATGTGCCGACAGGGCGGCGAATTTGTTGGCAGCGGTGCAAAAGGGCTTTCCGGTTTCGCGTGCCACCAAAGCCGCAACCATGGCACCGAAATCCTTGTGGGCATTTAGACCGGTCCCGACGGCGGTGCCACCAATGGCGAGTTCATAAAGGGCCTGCATACTCCGCCTTATACCGTCAGTGGCCGCTTCCAACTGCGCCAGCCACCCGGAAATCACCTGCCCCAGCGTGATCGGCGTCGCATCCTGCAGGTGGGTGCGCCCGGTCATGACCACGTCTGCGAACGCCACCATTTTCGCCCGGAACGTCGCACTCAATGCTTCAATCGCTGGGATCAACAGGTTTTCGATCACCTCAACGGCTGCAATGTGCATCACGGTCGGGAAGGTGTCGTTCGAAGATTGGCTATGATTGACGTCGTCGTTGGGATCGATCGGAATTTTGCTCCCGATTACGCCGCCTGCGAGTTGAATCGCCCGATTGGCGATCACTTCGTTGGCGTTCATGTTGCTTTGCGTGCCGGAGCCCGTTTGAAAAACGACCAGCGGAAACTCCCCATCCCACCGCCCCTCGATCACTTCTTGCGCGGCCCGCACGATCAGGCTTGCTTTATCGGACGGCAATTGCCCAAGCGTGTCGTTGGCTCGTGCGCAGGCCATTTTCAATATCCCAAAGCTGCGGATAACGTCACGATTCCAAACATAATTCCTGATGCCGATGGCAAAATTCTGGCGGCTGCGCTCAGTTTGGGCGCCCCATAGATGGGCGGCAGGCACTGCCACCTCGCCCAGCGCGTCGTGCTCAATCCTGGTAACCGGCTGTCGTTCCATCACTTATCTCCCTGGGGGCGCCGCAAATGCTTAGAGCATGATCCGTTCTTATTGAATCAGCATACACGCTTTGGCATCCTGTAATCACGATCATGTGTTTCCCATTAAATAGCCAAGCCGATGGAATGATGCTCTAGCGCCTGCACCCAATACGAATATGAGTGGTAGAATTTGCGATAGGTAATTTCCGAGCCTTTTTCTCGCGATTTCTCGAACCCTATGCTTTCCACCGAGCTCGCGGCCAGAAATCTGGCGCCATACGTGGCGCATAGCATGCGATTGCGCCGTCGAAATAATATACCCTCACGGAGATCACCCAGATGGACGCGCCAAATCCAACAAGACGCATAATTCTAGGAACTGCGGCGACATTGCCGGTGGCCGTAATCGCCAACGGCGCTGGGTTCACCGATCAAA
>JACMOQ010000023.1 GCA_014377905.1 Acetobacteraceae bacterium
CGGATCGAGCCTGGGTGCCCGGCCGGCGCCAGTAATGGTGCCCCAGTCCGGCGGCGGTGATCTTTCGACTGCTTTGCTCGGGGGGGGCAGTCAGCTTGAAGAGCAAGTCCGGCGCTTGCATGGCCAGCTCGACGAGGGCGAGAACGCCCGCCAGCGCGAAGGCGATGCGCTGCGCAAAAGCATCGACGACATGAATTTTAAACTCGGCAACCCGCCTGCGGCCGCGAACCCAGCCAGACCGCCGGCCGCCGCTGCCACCCCAACCGCGGCCAACGCCGTGCGCCGTACCCCCGAACTTGCCCTCCAGGAAGGCAATGCCGCTTTGGCCCGGCGCGACTATGCCGCCGCCGAGGCCGCAGCCAAGGAAGTGCTGAGCTTTCCCAAATCGCCGCGCGCTTATGACGGGCAGTTCCTGCTTGCCCAGGCCCAGGGCGGCCGACGGGATTTTGGCGCGGCCGCAGTGGCTTATGACGACACTTACAATCGCAGCCGAACCGGTGGACATGCCCAGGACGCGCTGCTCGGGCTCGCCAATGCGCTGGTCGGGCTGAACGAAAAGCGCGCTGGCTGCGCCACATTGGACAAGCTACGTGCCGAATTTGCGACTCCGCGCGCCGACCTCAAGGACAGCATCGCCAACGCCCGGACCAAGGCAGGTTGCCGCTGATCGAGGCAGCATTCGCCGCTGAGATGGCGGCATTGCGTCCATTCGAGTCGGCGCCGACGCTGGCGGTCGCGGTATCGGGTGGTGCGGACAGCATGGCGCTGGCGTGGCTTGCCGATACCTGGGCACGCGGGCAGGGCGGCCGAGTGGTCGCGTTGAGCGTGGATCATCGATTGCGACCGAGTTCGGCGGAGGAGGCAACGCTAACCATCGCCCGGCTGCAACGCCACGGAATAGAAGGTGAGGTGCTCCGCCTGGACGGACTAACCATCGGTCCCGATCTCGCAGCCCGGGCGCGGGTGGCACGCTATGCTGCACTCGAAGCGGCATGCGCGCGCCAAGGTATTCTGCATTTGCTGGTCGGCCATCACGCCGGCGATCAGGCCGAAACCATTGCCATGCGCATGCTGGCTGGTAGTGCGGCGGATGGGTTGGCCGGCATGGCCAAGCTGGTGGTGCGCAATGCCGTTCGGGTGTTGCGACCGCTGCTGGGCGTGGCACCCGAGGACCTCCGCGGCGCGCTGCGGGCGATCGGCTGGTCCTGGCTCGAAGATCCCTCGAACCACGACCCACGCTGGCAACGTGCGCGGCTGCGGGCGATGCGGCGCGACACCCCCGGTAGTGGACCGGCGACCTTGGCGTTGGTCCGCAGTGCTGGGCGTCGGCGGGCGCAGCATGAGGCGGGTGTGCAGGCGATTGCTTACGAGCTAGCAGCCAAGGTCACAATGTTTCCCGATGGCTATGCTGTGCTTGCGCCGGGCCCGATCAGCGGCCCCGCCTTGCGAGCGCTGCTGCGGGTAATCGGGCGGACGCGGTATGCACCCTCGGCGGCACAGGTCGCATTGATCGCGGCGTCACCGCGGTCCTGCACGATTGCCGGGGTGCGGCTGCTTCCGGCAGGTCGGCTGGGTCCGCCCGGCGCCTGGCTGCTGGTGCGCGAGGCCGCTGTGCCCGGTGCGTCGATCTTGAGTGGCTGGCAGGCGCGCCTGCCGCATGCGGTGCGACGCACGCTGACCGGCCGGCCTGGGGGGGGTATTGCGTCCGATCCGGCAACCTAGGCGCAAGATTTATCGTGCTGGGTTTTGGTGCCGGGGGATGCAAGCGCGGCCGGCCACCCTATCTCGTGTCCATGCGGCTCTCTGTCGCAGAGGTAATTTGTGCCGGGCAGCGATTTCCTGGCATGATGATTTAAGACTAACGGCATGCGGCCTGCATTTCGCCGGACGCAACCCTAGCGAGAGGACGTGGCGGCCTTGACGGGTCGGTGCGGAAAACAAGTCAGATATGAGCAATTTCGGCCGAAATCTTGCTTTATGGGTAGTGATTGCCCTGCTGTTGGTAGTGCTGTTCAACCTGTTCCAGCCCAGCACCAGCCGCGCCCCTGCGACTCAGGTGGCTTATTCCGAATTCATCGGTGAAGTAAATGGCGGCAGGGTCCGCGATGTGACGATCCAAGGTCGCACCGTGTCGGGCAGCCTGAATGACGGGCGCAGCTTCCAGACCTACACCCCTGAGGACGCAACCCTGGTGTCCCGCCTGACCGAGAAGGGCGTGCGCGTCATCGCCAAGCCGGAAGAAAGCGACAACCCGCTTTTGCACTATGTGCTGTCCTGGTTCCCGATGCTGCTGCTGATCGGCGTCTGGGTGTTCTTTATGCGCCAGATGCAGGGCGGCGGTGGCCGCGCGATGGGCTTCGGCAAGTCGCGCGCCCGGTTGCTGACCGAAAAACAGGGCCGCATCACGTTTGACGAGGTCGCCGGGATTGATGAAGCCAAGCAGGAATTGCAGGAAATCGTTGACTTCCTGAAGGACCCGCAGAAATTTCAGCGCCTTGGCGGCAAAATCCCCAAGGGCGTGCTGCTGATTGGTCCGCCGGGCACCGGTAAAACCCTTTTGGCGCGCGCCATTGCCGGTGAAGCCAATGTGCCGTTTTTCACCATCTCGGGCTCGGATTTCGTCGAGATGTTCGTCGGCGTCGGTGCCAGCCGGGTGCGCGACATGTTCGAGCAGGGCAAGAAGAATGCCCCCTGCATCATCTTCATCGATGAAATTGACGCGGTCGGTCGCCATCGCGGTGCGGGCCTCGGCGGTGGTAACGATGAACGCGAACAGACTCTTAACCAAATGCTTGTTGAGATGGATGGCTTTGAAAGCAACGAAGGCGTGATCCTGATCGCGGCGACCAACCGCCCCGATGTGCTCGACCCCGCTTTGCTGCGCCCAGGCCGTTTTGACCGCCAGGTGATGGTGCCGAAC
>JACMOQ010000274.1 GCA_014377905.1 Acetobacteraceae bacterium
CCGATTGCGCCGGATGCGCCGCCGCGGTTATCCACCACAAAGGGATGGCCAGAGGCTTGGCCGAGCTTGTCGGCCCAGGGCCGGCCAATGAAATCGGTGGACCCACCAGGAGCGTAAGGAAGAATGAGCTTCACCGGCTTGGTCGGCCAGGCGGCTTGGGCATTGGCGAGGCGGCCACCCAGTACGGTGGGCGCGGCAAGTCCCAGCAGTGACGTCATTAATCTCCGACGTTGCATCTCGTTACTTCCCCTGTTTAGGCGGCATTCCTGACCGCCTCGACCAGGGTTCACCATGCCGGGTTCCGGTGGGGCAGGCAAGATCGGCGGCGCATTCCCGCTCGACAACATCGCGCGACGCAGGCAAATGAATGCGCAACTATCGCCATGAACGGCGGATCGACAACACGGGCAGGGAAGCAACAAAGCCATGATAGCAACGCCATGATCGGAGCCGACGACGAGCCGCCGCGCGGCATACGCAGCGGGCAGGATCTGCTTTGCGGTGCAATGTTCGCGCTGATCGGCGCCGGCGCGCTATGGGTTGGCCGCGACTATCCGATGGGCACGCCGTTGCGGCTGGGCAGCGGGGTGTTCCCATGGCTGCTGAGCTGGGGGTTGATCGGGGTTGGCGCGATCGTCTTCGTTAGAGGGTTGCTGACCGATGGCCCACGCCTGACCGGCTGGGCGTGGCGGCCGGTCATCCTGATTACCCTGGCGGCCATATGTTTCGCGCTCCTGATCGAGCCGGCCGGGCTGGTGGTCAGCATGGCGGTGCTGATGGGGCTGGGTGCGCTGGCGGGCGATGGACATCGCCCGCGGGAATTGTCGATCTTTCTGGCTATCATGCTGGTGCTTGGTGTTGGCATTTTCATCTGGGGTCTCGGTATGCCGATCAAGGTTTTCCCATGGAACTGAGCTCCCTCTTCGATAATCTTGCCCTCGGTTTTTCGGTGGCCCTCACGCTGCAAAACCTGTTCTGGTGCCTTGTCGGGGCGGTGGTGGGCACAGCAATCGGGGTTCTGCCCGGCGTTGGACCGGTGGCGACGATGGCGCTGCTGCTGCCGGTGACCTATTATTTGCCAGCCGAAGGCGCGCTCATCATGCTAGCTGGCATTTACTACGGCGCCCAGTATGGTGGCTCGACGACAGCTATTCTGGTGAATCTGCCGGGTGAGTCGTCCTCGGTCGTCACGTGTCTGGATGGCTATGCGATGGCGCGCCAGGGGCGTGCCGGGCCGGCGCTGGCGATTGCCGCGATCGGGTCTTTCTTCGCCGGAACCGTCGCAACTTTCCTGATAGCGGTCGCCGCGCCACCGCTGACGGTGCTGGCACAGCAATTTGCCCCGGCGGATTATTGTTCGCTGATGGTTTTGGGCCTGGTGACCGCGGTTGTGATGGCACATGGCTCGGTGATCAAGGCGTTGGGGATGATTTTTCTGGGGCTGCTGCTGGGGATTTGCGGCACCGATGTGAACACCGGAAATCTGCGGTTTACCTTCGGTGTCGACATTCTCTACGACGGCATCAACTTCGTGCCGATCGCCATGGGGGTGTTTGGTCTGAACGAGATCATGGCCAACCTGACCAACAAGCAGCGCCGCGACTTGGTGAGTTCCAAGGTCAGCGGGCTGATGCCAACGGTCAAGGACCTGAAGGAGTCGTTCGGCGCCATGGTGCGTGGCACCGCCTTGGGCAGCGTGCTTGGCATCCTGCCCGGCGGCGGCGCGGTGCTGGCGAGCTTTTCCGCCTACACGCTGGAAAAGCGCATATCCAAGACCCCGGAGAAATTCGGCACCGGCATGATCCAGGGTGTGGCCGGCCCGGAAAGTGCCAATAACGCCGCCGCGCAAACGTCGTTCATTCCGATGCTGACTTTGGGCATTCCATCGAACGCGGTGATGGCGATGATGGTCGGCGGCATGATGATCCATGGCATCGTGCCTGGTCCGCAGGTGATGACCGAAAAGCCCGGCCTGTTCTGGGGCATGATCGTCAGCATGTGGGTCGGCAATCTGATGCTGGTGGTGTTCAACCTGCCGCTGGTTGGCATCTGGGTGAAGATGCTGATGGTGCCGTATCGGCTGCTGTCGATCGCCATCCTGTTCTTCTGCTGCATCGGCGTTTACAGCCTGAATAATTCGGCTGATGAGGTTCTGCTGATCGCCTTCTTTGGCGTGGCAGGCTATTTGTTCGTCAAGCTTGACTGCGAGCCGGCGCCGATGCTGCTGGGCTTCATCCTCGGGCCGTTGATGGAAACCTATCTGCGCCGCGCCATGCTGCTGTCGCGCGGGGACCCGTATGTCTTTGTCGAGCGTCCGCTGAGCCTCGCATTTCTGATTATCGCCGCGGTGCTGCTGTTGATGGTCATTTTGCCGTTCATCCGCCGCGCGCGCGAAAAAGCCTTCGTCGAGGAGGGCTGACGCGAACGGACCCGATTATTCCCCAGCGTCGCAGCGCAATGGCAGCCGTCCGTCGGCAATCGGCATGAAGGCCCCGGTCGTGGGGTCGCGCACCAGCAACTGTCCGGACGCGACCCCGAAATAGGCCCCGTGCAGTGCCAGGGTTCCGCTCTGGACGCGCCGGTAGATCCAGGGAAATGTCATCAAATTGCGCAGGCTGAGCGCGACGGACGCCAATTCGAGCTTTGTCTGAAAATCCGGACCGCGCGGGCCCAGTTCGGCCGCTGCGGGCGCGATTTGCGACATCCAGCGGCCGATGAAATCGCCTGACGACAGCGGGTCGATGCCATCGGCAAAGGTGCGAATGCCACCGCATAGCGCGTGCCCGAGCACGACGATATGCTGCACGCCAAGCGCCACGATGGCGAACTCCAAGGCCGCCGATGTGCCGTGTTGGCTGTCGCCGCCAGGTTCGTAGCGCGGCACCAGATTGGCAACGTTGCGCGCAACCAGGATTTCCCCGGGCGCGGCATCGAAGATCACTTCGGGGGACACCCGCGAGTCTATGCAGCCAATCACCATGATCTGCGGCCGCTGACCCTGATCGGCGAGGTCGCGGTAGCGGGCGCGCTCGTCATCGAAGCGCCCGGAGAGAAAGCTCCGGTAGCCATCGGCTAATCTAGTGGGAAACATTTAGCTTCCCCTGGTTTGACCGACGATAGCGCTGGTCGCGAGGGCGGCGACCTGATCGGCAAGCCCGGACTGTGCGTTGAGGAAAATCTGGATCGCGCGCTCGGAAAACTGGCGCTGCGGGGTGGTCATCGGTTGGATTTTTTGCCCTGCGGCAATGATTGGCTCGGCACTTACCGCCATCAGCACCTGGGCGTATCGGCTACCGAGCATGGAATTGCGCGCCTGGAGCAGACGTTCGCTGAGGCCACCAGCGCTCGGCCGTCCGTCGAGCCAGTAGGTCATCGCGGTGATCCGGGGCGGGGTTTCAGTGGAAACCGTGCGCCAGCGCGATGGCTCAATGCCGGGGATTTCCATGCTGGAAAATATTCGTTCATCGGAAGCTTCGGCGCCACTCAACCGGTTGCGGTTGACCGCCAGAATGCCGGGGCTTGCACGGCTTGAGAACACTTCGATGGTCACCTGCAAACGGATCGGTCCACAGATGAAGTCCTGGCGGTTGCTGGCGCCTTGCGGGCCGGGTTGCTCGAGCACCGCCGGTTGGGCGAGGCAGCCTTGCGGAATGGCGAAATGCGGGGCGACGATTGCCATCTTGTCACCGCCGCCGGAGCGATTGAACCAAAGTGCAACGGCAGGGCCGGTGCTGGCCACCATCCCGACCAGCGACACCGCCAATATTGGTGACCAGCGGCCAAAGTGTTGGGGCGGGGGGTAATCCGGCGTGGCCGGCCGGGCCTCTTGATCTTGGCGGAACGGCAGCCCGGCGAGGATCAGCAGCAGGATGACGAAGGAGTTGAAAATCCAGCCATAGATCAGATGATCGGCGGCAGCCGCTTCGGCGCTCCCAAGGATGTGGCCGAGCGTGACGATCCCGAGTGCGCGAAAGCCGTTGGCCACTACCGGGATAATCAGCGACGCCACAAAAAACATCGCCCGCCTGCCGGGGCTGCGATAGATCAGGCAGGCATAGAGCACGCCAAACGCCACCGAGGCGATCAGGAAGCGCAGTCCGGCGCAGGCTTCGGCAATCAGAAAGCGCCCTGCGGCAATTTCGATAATCAGATCGTCGGTGTAGTGTGAAATTCCCAACACCGTCAGACCGATATCGGTGAAATGCGCGGTCACGATCTGAAGCCACGGGGTCAGGAAATAGCCAACCGGCACCAAGAAATAGAGATAAAGCAATGCGGCCGACAGCGTCCACCACAACTGCCAGCCCAGGCAGGCCAAAAACAGCACCTCAACCATCGTAATCACGATCAGCTGCTGGCCTTCCATGATGCCAAGCCGCTCGACCGCGATCCACGCCAGCACCAGCGGCACCATCAGCCAGGCGGCTTTGGGCATCGGTTGGGCGATCTGGCCGACAACATCGTCCCGACGGTCCCACGCCAAATAGAGCGCGATCGGGATCACAAAGAAGCAGTGATTATAGGCGGTCGATGCCTCCCAGATGCCGACCGCGGCACGGCCCTCTGACCAGAACAGCGCGGTGAAGACCGCCAGGCCCAGCCCAAGTGCCCAGGCGACCGGCCGCAACGCATCGACGAAATCCGCCAATTCGCCTTGCGGTGGATCGAAATCCTCGGTCTCGGCGGTCATGCGGCGTCCTTGCTGTTGGTGGGCACACGTTTAGCACAGCGTGCGGCAAGTTCGGCATCCAGCAAGCGGTCGAGCAACGCCATCCGCGAGGCCCAGTCATACGAGGCTTCCATCGCCCGTCGCGCGGCCATGCCAATATTGGGGTGTTTGCCGTCGAGCACCTCGCCGATGGTCGCTGCAAGCGCCTCGGCGCCATCAGCCACCAACAGGTCCCGCCCTGCCTCGGCGCGCACGCCCTCGAAAGCTTGTGGCGTGACGACCACCGGGCGGCCGAGCGCCATGGCCTCCAGCACCTTGTTCTGAATGCCGCGCGCGATGCGCAACGGGATCACCGCGACGGCGGCGTTCGCGACATAAGGCCGCACATCGGCGACCCGGCCGGTTACCAGCACGCCTGCCAGTTCGGCCAGGGCGCGGATCCGGGGCGTTGGATTGGCGCCGATAATGGCGAATGCAGCGGTGGGATGGCGGCGGCGCACAATCGGCAGAACCGCGGACGCGAACCACATCGCCGCATCTTCGTTGGGCCAGTAATCCATGTTGCCGACCAGGGCGATATGCGGTCCGGCCGATTTGTAAGGCGTATCGAAATGATGAACCGGCGAGAATTGTTCGAGATCGACGCCCTGTTCGACCGCGTGCAATTTGTCGCCGATCGCGGGCATCAGGCGGCGGAACGCGGCGCATTCGGGTTCAGATACCAGAAAGGTTAGATCGCAGGCCCGGGCCGCAGCAATTTCATAGGCGAGCAAGGTGCGGGCTTCGCGCGCCCAGACCATATTCATCGGAAAGCGTGCGGTAAGCGCGTATTCGCGCCATTTTTCCGAATCGATATCCTGCATGTCCAGCACCAGCACCGGGCGATGTGTCGTGTCATCCAACGGCAATACATAGGGCGCCATCGGGGTCGAAAACAAATAAACGATATCGACCGGCTCGCGCGCCAGGACGGACTTCACCCAGGCGGCCAAGCCGGGGTGATAATTGTAGTCGAGCATCAATGGCCGGCCCGGCCGGAACGTGGCCAGCGACTTGATTTTCTGCCAGCGTTTATCGATCGGAAAGCACGCGAGTTCAGCGCAAAACGGGCGCAGCACCTCGTAATGCGCCATATCGGCCGGATCATCGACCAGACACCCCAGCAGCACCCGATAGCGGCTGGCGAAATGGCGCAGCAGGTTCCAGCCGCGGATTTTCTCGCCTTTCACTGGCGGGTAAAGAAAGCGCGGGCTGATGAACAGCAGGGTCGGCTTCATCCCAGACCACGGACAATATGCGGGCCAATCAGATTGGCGATCGGGATCGGCAAGCGCTTCCAGGCGGCAATGAACAGCGCGAATTTTGGGTTTAACGGGTTGTTGTCCGGGATTGACTGCCCGGGCGCGAGGCGGAAGCGGTAATGCATCGGCACCGCGGTGAAGCCCCAGTTCTTCTTGAACGCCATCGCCCCGGTGCCGAGCTTGCTGCGACCGAAATCGAACAGGGTGCAGCCCTTCGCTGCCGCGCGCCGCATCACCTCCCAATACATGAAGTCATTGCCATAGCGTTCGCGCGCCACCGCCCGCCCGCCGCCGTAATAGGGCAGAACCTCATTCCGGAAATAGAAGTTCATCACCGAGGCAATCGGGGTTTGCCCATCCACAATGGTGACAATGTCAATCTGGCCGGCAAATTCCTCCATCAGGATGGCGAAGAAGCGCTTGGAAAACACCGGGGTGCCAAGATTGCGTACGCTTTCGGCATAGATCGTGTGCAGCCTTGTGACGTCGTCATCCAGTTCCGAGCGCAGCCCGGCGTCGATCCCTTTGCGCACCATCGCCCGCTGCTTGCGCGGAATGGACTTGAGGTTGGCGTCATCGGACGCTGAAATCGCCTTGCGGAACAGGACGTAGAGGTCGCCGCGCGCGGGCCACTGCGCCTCATCCAGCCAGTCGGCGGGCGGGGCGTCGCGAAAGCGAAACTCCATCACCGGCACGGAAAGCTGGTCCATCAGCCCGGCGGCATGGGCTACGAGCGCCTGGAAACTGGCGCGGTCCGATGCCAGCGGCCCGCCATGCACGCAGAATGGCACCGAGACCAGGCTGTTGCCGAACAGCATGGTCTTGACCTGTGCGAGTGGCAGCACGCCCGTCATCGCGCCATCGGTTTCGGCCAGCGCGTAGTGGGTGGCATGGCCGAAAGCGCGGGCGATGACCGTTTGCCAGGCGGCAAGATGGAAGAACGTGCCGTCCGGATGCGCGGTGACAAACGCGTCCCAGGCGGCGGTGTCGGATGGCGCGAGCGCGCGAACTGTCACGCCCATGCCGGCCCCGCGATCGCTTGGGCAAACACCAGGTCCATCCGATTCCAGGCGAAATCGCCAAGCAGGCGCACCAGGCGCGGTTCGGTTTTGTCGAGATTGAGGTAGTGGCGAAAGCGCGACAATCGGCTCAGCCCGGCGACGCGCGGCTGGGCAGGGTCGAATTCCCAAGGATGGGTGTAGAAAATTCCGGGTGCGCCCTCGGCGGTGTTGAAACCGGCCAGGCCGAGGCGGAACAACGCATAGGGCAGCAGGCGGAAAAATCCGCCGCCGGAGCACGGCAGATTGCGCCCGAAAACCGGCAATGCGGTCATCGGTAATTCGCAGAAGCCGGCGGGTCCAGGGTAATAGGGCAGGCGTGGGGCATCGGGGGCGCCGTAAAGATCGTGCTTCACCGGATAAACCGAGGAACTATAGCGATGGCCGGTTTCAGCCAGGATATCGGCGGCCCATGGTGTGGCGGCACTGATCGAGAAGGTCGGCGCGCGGTAGCCGATCACTGCGACCCCGCCAATATCTTCAAGCAATGCCTTGGCGCGGCTGACATCGGCGCGAAACGCCGCGGCGTCCTGACGGGACACATTTTGATGGGCGTAGCCGTGGCTCGCCAGTTCATGCCCGCCGGAGACGATGCGGCGAACGACCTCGGGGTAGCGTTGCGCCACCCAGCCCAAAGTAAAGAAGGTCGCCTTCACGCCGGCGGCCTCGAAGCGTGCCAGCAGCAGGTCGGTGTTGGCGGCAACCCGGCTCGGGAAGGTGTCCCAGTCCGAAGTCGGCACCGCGCCGGCAAATGCTTCAACCTGGAAATAATCCTCCACGTCGACGGTCATGGCGTTGGTGATGCGGGGCATGGCGGCGCTAGCCTTTATCAGTGCGGGTGGTGGCAAGCACCTCGGCCAGGCGCTGAAACATCTGGTCCTGGCGGGTGATCTGCGCTTCCAGGCGCTGGATGCGGCTGAGCAGGCTGGTGCGGTCATCGGCTGACAGCAGCTTGGAGTCCTCGGTGGCACCTGCATCGGGATCGGTAAGATCACCCTCCAGATCCCGCTGAAGTTCGTCGGCGGTGCTATCGACCGAGGCTTCCGAAATCGTGCTGGCTTCCTCGAGCGCGCCGTAAAGCAGCACGCGTGAACATAGCCGGTTGATCCGGCGCGGTATGCCGCCGGTCTGGCGATGCACGGCGGCGAAGGCGGCGTCGGTCCATTGCGGGTTGCCAACCCAGCCCACCGCGCCCAGCCGGTGTTCGATATAGGCGCGGGTTTCGCCCGCATCGAGCGGGCCGAGATGATAAGATGCTAAAACGCGTTGGCGCAGCTGATCGAGATCGGGGCTGGCGAGTTTGGCGCGAAACTGTGGCTGGCCAAGCAGGATGGTTTGCAGCGATGCCCGCCCGCCTTCGGTGATGTTGGACAGCATGCGCAGTTCTTCGAGGCCGGCGAGGGTCAGGTTCTGCACCTCATCGACCACCAGGATGCAATGGCGGCCTTCTATCCGGTGGTCGTTCAGCATTTCCTCGAACCGCGCCAGCAGGGTCGGCTTGTCCGAAGTTTCAGTCTCGATGCCGAACGCGCTCATGGTCAGGCGGAACAGATCGTCGCCGGAAACCTGGGTGGTGTTGATGCGGGCGAGCGTGTAGGTCGCGCGGTCAAGTTCGGCCCAAAGCCGTTCGACCAGCGTGGTTTTGCCGGCGCCGACTTCACCGGTCACAATGATGAAGCCCTCGCCCTGCGACAGCCCGTAGATCAGATGCGCGATGGCCCGGCTATGGCCCTTGCTGCTGAAGAAAAAGCGGCTGTCGGGCGTCAGCTGAAACGGCATTCCGGTCAGGTGGTAGAATTTTTCATACATGATGGGGCTCTAAAACATTTTGTTCAGGCCGAACACGATCATTGTGGTGGTGGGCTTCTGGGTTGCGAGCGGGTTGCTGGTTTTGGTGTAAGTCGCTTGCAGGTGCGTCGATAATGTCTGCGAGATGTCATAGGTCAGGCCCGCGAAGATGGTCATGGTGTTTTGGCTGGTGGTGACGCGTGCCGCCGACACTGCCGAACGTTGGCCCATCATAGTGAAGATATTGCCATGCAAATTCTCGGAAAATTCGTGCTGCCATGAGAGTGTGCCGTTGAAGCCGGTGGTGGCGTTGGGGCCGCCCACTGCGGCCGCGCTCACGAACTGCGATTGCAGGCGGTTGATGGAAAATGACACCGTGTCGAGGTTGCGCAGCCAGGTCACGGTGGCATTTACCGTTTTGCTATAGGTCACCGCACCTTGGATGCCGTTGAAATTATCCGAGCTGATGATCGGCGCGCCGGTGGTCCGGTTGATCGAAATGCCGCCGGCGCCGACAGTTGAATTGGCAAGCCCTGCCTGGGCGCTTTCGGCGCTGGTGCTGAGGATCTCGGAATAGCTGCCGGTCAGGAGAATCCGCGATGTCAGCGCCGTACTCGCATTGACCGACAGTGACGGTCGGCCGGATTTCTGCCCGTAGCTGATCGCAAGGCTGCTGGCTGGATCTGGCGTCACGATCACCCCGCCGCTCCAGGTCGGGCCATCGATATGGATTGGGTTGAGCCCAGGATAATCGATTTTCTCGTGCCCGACCGACCCAGTCAGGGTCCATAACCGGGTCAGCGCATAGGACAAGCTGGCAGTTTCCGAGCTGCGGCTTGATCCGGCGCCCGGGCCGGTGCCCTGGTTGGTGGTGGCCTGGACCTGCAAATTGCCCTGAAAGCGTCCGAAATCGTCACCGGTGGTGAAGCTGAGATGCGGGGTCATCGACCGCAGCGACTGGTCCGATTGCGGGGTGATGAAGGGCGAGACAATCTGGTTTTGACTGCCGGAAATGATCGTCTGGCCAATGGTGTAGCCCAGCTGGGCGGTGCCGAAATTGTCAAAACGATGCACAAGATAAGTGTCAACCGAGAGCGCGGTGGTCTGGATCTGATCTTGGGCGGAAATGCTGGTTGTGCCGGCAGGTCCAACGCCACCGGCGCGGGATCGCAACGCTGTGTTACCGCGGAGATCCATGTAGGCCAGGTCGGGGACAATGGTTAAATGGCCGGTACCGTTGAAGTTGTGGGAAATCGTGTTTTGCGACGGTGACTTTACGTAGATCTGCGCTTGCGGCGAATAATACAGCGTGCCGGTTAACCGCGGACCTTCGCCTTGAACCGAAATATTGGGGGTGATCGATGTATAGAAATCCGGCTTGGAACTAACGCCGCGTGTGCCCCCGGTGTTCGGCGTGGCGCTGTTGTAGGTTTCGTCGATGCCCAGCGATGCCCCCCAGGTCCATCCGCCCGTGGCGATTGCCCCCTGTCCGGGAAATGCGCTTTGAAAACTGTCACGTAAATTGCCCAGGCGCACATCCGCGCCCGCCACCTGGGCTGCCACCTGATGCGATGCCAGGAGCATGACCGCGCCCAGCAACAGCGTTGCCGCCCGGATGCCGAAGGCGATGCGCGAGAGCGGCGCTTGGCGCCCTGGATATCGCACGGTTACGGATACGTGCCGGAGTAGTTATAGGCGCCGTAATGGTAGGCGCCAAAGGTGTAGCTGGTAGTCACTTTGATCTTGTTCAGCAGCAGAATGATCTGCGGACATGCTTTCAGAAGATCGAGGGAGGCCATGACCTCGGCACGCTGGGTGCGTTCGGCTTCGACAACCATCACAACCTGCCCGACATGCGGGCCCAAGGTGCTGGGGTCGCTGGTGGACAGGCAGGGCGGCGCATCGAGGATGATCAGGTGATTGGGGAAACGCCGCCCCAACCGCTCGATCAGACTGGTCACCGGGCGCGGCACGCTGTCGGCCGCAAGGTCGCCGCCATCTTCGCGTCGGACGCCGACGGGCAGGAAGGACAGATTGGAAATCGCGGTCCGAACAATGGTGTCTTCCACCCGCAAACTGGCATTGGCGGCAAGATCGATCAGCCCGGGCAGATCTCCAACCCCGATCAGATCGGTCAGCGAATGCTGCTTGGCATCAACGTCCACCAACAACACCTCGCGCTGGGTATGCTGGGCGATGCTGCCGGCGAGGTTGAGCGAGGTGAAGCTTTTTCCTTCACCTGGCCGTGAACTTGTCACCATCAGCAGATTTCCGGCCCCGCGCCCCGGCGTATAGCTGCCCTTGAGGGAGCGCAGGATCGCGCCAACGGTGATCCGGAATTCTTCCGATATCCGGGTTCGCAGCTTGCGGCCGACCACCATGCCGGCTTTTTCCAGCATCGCGTGATCGATGAAGTTCGGAACCGAGGTCTCGCCCGCCGCGCGCAGATTGGTGCCTGGTTGGGCGCCATTTCTGGCAAGTTCGGCTGCGGCCCGTGCCAGACCCGGCGGGGCATCGGCAACCACGCGGGCGAGCATCGCCTCGACATTGGGTCTGATCGGTGCATTGACGATTGGTGTGTCGGCGAAACTAATATCGTCCTCGGTTGCGCCCTGCGGCCCGGCGTCGGGATTGGCGGGAGGCTCGATTTCAGCTTCCGCGTCTGCGATGCTCTGGTCTGCGGACGCCTGAACTTCGTTCGGTTGCGCAATCTTGGGCGCGGACAACCCACCGATGCCACGCAGGCGCTGGGCCATGCGCTCGACAAGGTGCCGGGAGGGTGCTTTCGGGGTCGTGGGATCAAGCGGGGCAATTTCGTCAGCCATCATCAACCACCGGTCGCTTTCGTCAGGCGCAGGACCAAGGCGACGTAGACGCTGCCGAGCATCATCAACGCGAACGAAAAGCTCAATGCAGCGATTAATTGGCTACGACGCGACGATACAACGATCAGCGAAATGCTGCCGGCCACCGGCAGTCCAAGATCGCGGAGTTCATCGACAGTGTGAAACGATTGATCGAACTGGGCGAGCAGGATGGCCAAGCCAAGCCCGATCGCCAATCCTGCCCCC
>JACMOQ010000275.1 GCA_014377905.1 Acetobacteraceae bacterium
GCCCGATCGCCGAAGCCCGTTGCAGCGAAACCGCGCCGCCGCTGAAACAAGGCGCCGACGGGCATTGGGTCGCTTGTCATTTGCGGGGGTGAGCAAGACCCTCGCCTTCCTTCCCTACGGCAAAAGCCGCGCCCCTTGCAGCCGGATTAGCCCGTCCGGTAGCACTTTATAGCCGCTGAGTTTTGCCGTTGCGCCGACGATATAGCTTGGCGTGTAGAGGTACATGATCGGCAGATCGATGCGTTCTTGTGCCCAGACCTTGGCATATTCTGCCCGTCGTTGTGCCGGATCGGCAATAGTCCGCGCTGAATCCAACGCATCGTCGACGATTTTGTTGCTGTAGTTGGTAATGTTAAGCGGCGCGCCGGTGTGCAGGAAGCTGTAGACATTGCTGTCGGCATCAAGCAGCCCGGACCACCCGATCAAGAACGCCCCGTAATCCCCGCGCTGGGTCGTCGCCAACGCGGTGCCGAAATCCATGACCGTGACCTGAACCTCAAACCCGCCTTCCTTGCCGAGGGATTGGATCACCTCGGACACTTGCAAACTCTGCGGGTTATTCGGCACGGTAAGCTTCACCACCACCGGCAAGGCCACTCCTGCCTCGACCAGCAGCTTTTTCGCCGCCACCAAATCGCGTGCCGGCGGCTTGATTTCCGCGACATGCATGGGGCTGCGCGCCGAAATTGCCTGTGCCACCGGGGTATAAATTCCGCCGAACACGACATTGACGATTACATCGCGATCAATCGACAGCTCGAAAGCCCGCCGCACCCGTGCATCCCGCCCGATCGGCGTGTTCGCCATGGCGTTCGGGCCGATATTGAAGCTGATCCCCGCATAGCCAAGCCCGGAGGACGACAGCAATTGCAGCTTCGCATCCTTTTTTACGTTTTCGGCATCCGACGGCACAATATCCGCCATATCCAACGCCCCGGCCTTCAGGTTGGCGAGCCGAATTGCGCTATCCGGCATCGGGCGATAAATCACCCGCTCGAAATGCACGTTCGCCACGTCCCAGTAGCCCGGATATTTCTCGACCGTGATGTGGTCCTGCGCCACCCGCTCGACAAACTTGAACGGCCCGGCACACACCGGATGCAGCCCGAAATCCTTCCCCGCCGCCTCGGCCGCCTTGGGCGACACCATCATCCCCGCACGGTCCGTAAACGCCGCCAGAAATGCCTGTGATGGCTGCTTCAGCGTGATTTTTACCGTTCCAGGATCAACAACTTCGACTTTCTCCATCGCGCTCAACTCAGCTCGGCGAAAGCTCGTCGGTGTGTTGACGTGCCGTTCCAGCGTGTATTTCACCGCCGCCGCGTCCAGCTTCTCGCCGTCATGGAACGTCACGCCTGGCCGGATCTTCAGCACCACCACCGTTGGGCTGGTCCATTCAAACGAACTGACGAGCTTCGGCACCAGATTGAAGCTGGCATCAAAGTCAAACAGCTTGTCGCAAATCGCCGTCATCACCGCTGTTCCCACAAACGTGCGGCTTGTCGTCGGGTCCAGCAAATCCGGGTCGTTATTTAGCCCAAAGCGCAAAGTCTGGGCAAACCCAGGCGCCGCCCATCCGATGGAAACAGCCAAAGCGAGCGCCGAGGCGCTAAAACGATATTGAAACATGCAAAACTCCCGAGCGTGAACCGCAAATCCGAGAAAAACTGCCTAATTCAGCGCCACGATGAAATGATAGGCAGAAATCTGAAAGAAGGGCAAGGAAGCTCCCCTCAAACCAACCGCCCATTTCCATCACGAATTTCCGGCCCATCCACCCGCGCCCGCCCATCGCCAAACTGGCGGTCACGCTCGCGCAAAGCCGCTCGCAGCCCTTGCTCCTTGGCGACCTTCCGAAACTTCTTGGTTCCCGGCGCCAAATGCGCCCGCCCGTCATTTTCCGCGGCCAACCTCTGCAACGTCCGCGCGCCCATCAGTTCCAGCCCGAGATTGACGATCCGCTTATTGGCCGCCAGCAAATCGGGGTCGATCAGCGCGAGCCGATCGGCAAGGCCTTCGACCTCGGCTTCAAGCAGATCGGCCGGCACCGCTTTCAGCACCAGCCCGATCATCGCGGCTTCGCGGCCGGTGATGGTATCGCCGGTCAGCATCAGTCGTTTCGCCCATTGCGGACCGCAATGATAAAGCCACATCTGGTTTGGCAACGCCCCAAGGTCACGCGCCGGCGGGAAGCCGAAAATTGAGTCATCCGCAGCGATCACCATATCCGACAGTAGCGCAATATCGGTGCCGCCAGCGATGCAGTATCCGTGCACCTGGGCAATAACCGGCTTGTGCATGTCAAACAGAACCATCCGCAGGCGTTGGCCGCGTTCGAGCCGCCAAATATCGTCGTCGATGGTGGTTTCCTCATAGATGCCGCCACCCCGGCGCGGGATGTCGGTTTCCGGCGCATTGATGCCGGGGGTGATGTCATAGCCCGCGCAGAACGCGGTGCCGGCGCCGCGCAGGATAACGCTGTGGACGCGCTTGTCGTCGTCGGCATCCCACAACGCGGCAGCAAGTTCGGTCAGCAGCGCCCCCGACAGCGCATTGCGACGCTCAGGTCTGTTTAAGGTGATGCGCGCACGACCGCGTTCAACCCCATAAGTAATGAATTCATACTCCGACATTGGCGTTTCCTCCTGTTGTTGCGGCCAGTTTGGCGCATCACGAGCGGCCGGCATAGATTGCCCGCAAGAAACCGCACCGAGGCCCGTCATGAGCGATACTTTACCCACCGCCACCCGCGTCGCCGATCCTGGCATTCGCGCGCTTTATAAGTTGGAAAACCGTTGGCAGTCCTGGCTCGATGTCGAAGCAGCCCTCGCCCGGGCGCAGGCCGCCTTGGGAATCATTCCGACCGGGGCAGCGATCGCGATTGCCGACAAATCACGGCTCGATCTCATGGACCGGGCCAATATTGACGAAGGCTTTGCCCGCACCGGGCATACGCTGGTGCCGTTGGTCTGGGAACTCGGCCGTATCGTTGGCGAACCGTATGGTGGCTGGGTGCATTGGGGTGCCACGACGCAGAACATCACCCAGACCGGCGATTTGCTGGTGCTGCGCCAAGCCCACGCGATATTCCGCCGCCAGATCGGCGACATTCTGATCGCCATGGCCGATCTGGCCGAGCGCGGCGCGGATATGCCGATCGCCGGCCGCACTCATGGCCAGCACGCGGTGCCGGCAACGTTCGGCTTCAAGGTCGCTGGCTGGATCGATGAAATTCTGCGCCACCGCGACCGGATGGATCAGGCCGGCCCGCGCATGTTCGTTGCCATGCTGGGCGGGGCCGCCGGCACCTACGCATCCCTCGGCGCGCAGGGCCCCGCGGTGCAAGCCGGCATCGCGGCCGAACTCGGCATGGGCAACATGCGCGTGCCGTCTCGGGCGATCGGCGATCACGCCGGTGAAAACGTGCTGCTGCTCGGCCTGCTCGCCGCCACCTGCGGCAAGATCGGACGCGAGATCTACACGCTGATGAAAACCGAATTCGGCGAGGTCGAGGAACCCGTCCCCCCCGGCACGGTTGGCAGTTCCACCATGCCGCAAAAGCGCAATCCCAAACTGTGCCAGGACATCATTGCCGCTGCCGCCGAAATCCGCGCCATGGTGCCGCTCGCGCTTGAAGCGATGATGACAGAGCACGAGGCCGATCGCACCACCAGCCTGATGTCCGACATCGCCGAAAGCCGTGCCTGCATCGCGACCGGGGACATGCTGGCCCGTCTCACCGAAGTGATGCGCGGCCTGGCTTTGAACCCGGCCCGGATGCGCGCCAACCTCGATCTCGGCGGCGGGTTGATCATGGCCGAGGCAGTGATGCTCGATCTCGGACGCATTCTCGGACGCCAGCACGCCCATGATGCGGTCTATGACGCAGCCCAGGCCGCCTTCGTCGAAGGGCGCAATTTCAGCGACCTGCTGGCCGCCGATCCGCGTGTCGCCGCCCATCTCACCCCGGATGCCATCGCGGCTTTGCTCGACCCCACCGCCTATATCGGCCTGTGCGCCGAAATGGCCCGTGACGCTGCGGCCCGGGCCCGCCTTATCCAGCCGGGCGGGATGCCACCCCACTGAACACCAGCGCCCAGGTGCCACCAAGCAGGATGGCCGTCATCAGGAACACCCAGTGCAGGCCAAACCCCGCGGCAACCAGCCCGCCGCTCATCGGGCCAAGCGAATTGCCGAGAAAATAAACCGATGATGTCATGCCGAAGATAAACCCGCGCTCGTCCGGGCTGGTGAGTCTACCGATCAACGCGTTCGCGGTCGGCACGATGGCGCCGATGAACAGGCCAACCCCGAAACGTTCCGCGACGAACCAGTTATAGCTTTCGGTGAAAGCCTGCGGCAGGGTCAGCAAGGCCGCACCGAACAGCGAGATCAGCAGCACCTCGCGTTCGCCGATCCGGTCGGCAAGCCGGCCCAGCATCGGCACTGCAACCACGCCAGCGAGGCCGGTCGCCGAAAACGCAAAGCCGGCCAGGCTCGCGATGTTGCCGGTATGGCCGAGCAGTTCCTGGACATGCAGCGAAATCACCGGCTGGATTGCCTGGACGGCGAATTGGGTGAACATCAGTACCAGCACCAGGACGGCCATCCCCGGCATGCTCGCCATGGCGCGAAAGGCGATGTGCAGCTTAACCTTGGGCTTCGCGCTGGTTGGTTTCACAAACCGTTCCGGCACCAGCCACCAGCACATCACGAAGGCGACCAGCGACAGCGACCCGCCAATCACGAAGGGCAGGCGGTAGCTGCCGGTAACATCGACCAGGATGCCGCCCAGCAACGGCCCTATCAACGACCCCACCAACTGCCCGGTCGACAGCATCCCCAGCGCATAGCCCAGCCGCGCCGGCGGCACCTGGCTTGCGATCAACAC
>JACMOQ010000276.1 GCA_014377905.1 Acetobacteraceae bacterium
GAACCGGATCGGTGCGGGCGCGGCATAAGCCCCGGCCCTGGCGGCCGACGCGCCGGCAACGGTCGCCGTGGTGGCACCTGCGACGCCCGAGCCGCCTGTCGCGACATCGGCCCCGGCGGCGACCCCAGTACGGGTGGCGGAACCGACAACAACCGCCTCGGTCTTCGCCGTTTCCAGCCCGATCCATTCGGCCAGCTTGTGGCCGATCACGCTCCAGCCGGAGCCGGTCATCTCGACCGCGTTGCGCGCCTGCTGCCCGGTCTGGGTCGAAATCAGCTTTCCCAGTTCGACGGCCGCCCAATTGGACAGGATTTTGCCGCCGACCGAGACCATGCCTTCCAGCACCGCGCCGGCCGCGTGCTGTTGCGCCTGGCGCCAGTTGGTGGTGCCGGTGATCAGGCCGGTGACAGTGCGTTCGCCAGTGCTGCCGATGCGATCAAACGCGCTGGCATAGGTCGCCATGCGGCGATCGGCGGACCGGCGTTCCTCGGCGGCCATCTGGGTGTCGATCGCGGCGAGTTTGGTGGCGAAAGTTTGCGCCAGGCTCGCGCGCTGCTGCATCGCCCTGTCGAATTCTGTGGTGCCGCGCGTCAGCTTGGCGATGAAATCGTCGAGATGCTGTAGTTCGGCGAAACCTTCCAACTCGGTCGCGGTGCGGGCGGCATCAAGCTCATCCGACTTGGTCAGCTGCTGGGCCGCCACCTCGGCCGCGAGACGCTGGATTTTCTCCTGCAACGCCTTCTGGCCGATTTCCGCATCCTTGGTCAGGCGCTGCAATTCGATCGCCTGCATCCGGGCTTCGTGCTCGCGCTGGAAGTTTTCCATCGCCCGCAACTCGGACTGATATTCCCGACTTTTTTCGCCATGGGCGGCGCGCAGGATGGCGAGCTTCTGGTTTTCCAGCTCCATCCACTTGGTGAAATCATCGTGATGCGCCGCCTGCTGGGCGGACAGTTCGGCGATCTCGGCGCTTGTTCCGGACTTCGCGCCGGCCTCGGCGGCACGAAGCTGAGCGAGTTTCTGCTGCTCAACAAAACCGGTCAGTTTGTGCTCAGCGGCCGCGCGCTGGGTGACTGAAAATTCGGCGTTGTGCGCGGTTTCGCCCCAAAATTTGATTTCGGCGGCGAGCTTGCTTTCGGTCGCCTCCTTCGATTTCTTCGCCGACATCACTATGGCATTGGTGATCTTGCCAACGGCGGCTTCCTGCTTTTGCAACCACGAAGTGTCACCACGCTCATGAATGTTCGCCAGTTCGGCTTCATTCACCCTGATGGCGGTCGCCACGGCTTTCTTCCCGCCTTCCTCGGTCGTGACGGCGAGCCGCTCTCGAAGTTTGATCAGATCTTCGGTGATCTCGGCCGCCCTGCGACCGTCTTTATTCGCCTCGCTAATGTTGTCGTTCAGTCGCGCATCCGCCGGCGAGGGCGCGGCCTCGCTGAGCTTGGACGCAGGCACCTTGGGTGCCGCCGCTGACGGCATGGCGGACACTTCGCCCATCGGGTTGTTCTGCGCGCCCTCGCCGAACTTCTTGGCGCGTTCCGCTTCAACTCGAACCCGGTATTGATCACCCCAGCGCGTATTGACCCGCGCGATC
>JACMOQ010000277.1 GCA_014377905.1 Acetobacteraceae bacterium
AATGCCGGACAGGCGATTTTCTGCGAAAAGCCGATCGATCTGTCGGTCCAGCGGGTGGAAGACTGCCTCGCCACCGTGCAGCGCACCGGGGTTGCCTTGATGGTCGGCTTCAACCGCCGCTTCGATCCGCATTTCGCCGAACTGAAACGCCGGTTGGATGCTGGCGCGATTGGGCGGCTGGAAATGCTCACCATCATTTCCCGCGATCCATCGCCGCCACCCCTGGCTTACGTTGCGGTCTCCGGCGGATTGTTCCGCGACATGATGATCCATGATCTCGACATGGCGCGGTTTCTGCTCGGGGAAGAACCGGTCTCGGTTTACGCCGCCGCCGCGGTCCTGGTCGATCCGGCGATCGGCACGGCGGGCGATGTCGATACCGCGATGGTGACCTTGCGCACCGCATCCGGCCGACTCTGCCAGATTTCCAATTCCCGCCGCGCCACCTACGGCTATGACCAGCGCATCGAAGCCCACGGTGCCGCTGGGATGCTGCGGGCCGGCAATGTGCCTGTTAGCACCGTGGAACTGGCCAATGCATCTGGCATCATCGCCGATCCGGTGCTGCCATTTTTCCTTGAACGATACGCTGCCGCCTACCGGGCCGAGCTTGATTGCTTCATCACCAATGCCAGCGCCGGCCCCAACGGCGATGACGGACTTGCCGCCCTTCGCCTGGCGGATGCCGCCACCCGCTCGGCACAGCTCGGCCAGGTGGTGGCGGTATGAAAATCGGGCTGGTTACCGACAGTCTCGGGCATCTGCCGTTCGAGGCCATGCTGGACACCGCCCAGAAGATGGGCATCACCGAAATCGAGTTGTGCTGCGGCAACTGGTCGTCCGCGCCGCACATAGCGCTCGACATCATGCTCGAAAGCCGTCTGGCCCGGCGGGCAATGCTGGAAATGCTTGCCGGCTACGGCATGACCATTTCGGCCCTGAATTGTTCCGGCAATCCGTTGCATCCCGGCCCGTCGGGCGCGGCGCACCATCTGGTGACCCGCCAGACCATTGCGCTGGCCGCGCTGCTCGGGGTGGACCGCGTGGTGGCAATGTCGGGCTGCCCCGGCGGACCCGGTGACGCCAATCCCAACTGGATCACCACCGCCTGGCCCCCGGAAACCGCCGACGTGCTGGCCTGGCAGTGGGATGAAATGATCATTCCCTATTGGCGCGACATGGCGGCCTTCGCGCAGGGGGCCGGGGTCACCCGCCTCGCGCTGGAACTGCACGGCCAGCAGGCGGTCTATAATGTCGCCAGCTTGCATCGTTTGCGTGATGCGGTCGGTGAGGTGATCGGCGCCAATTTCGATCCCAGCCATTTATTCTGGATGGGCGCTGATCCGCTCGCCGCAATCGCCGCCCTGGGGCCGGCAATCCACCATGTCCACGCCAAGGACACCCGGATTATCGCGGGCAATGCGGCGGTAAATTCGCTGATCGATACCACCCCAATGGCTGATCTGGCGGCACGGTCCTGGGCCTATGTGACGCTCGGGCACGGCCACGATGCCGCCTGGTGGACGCAGTTCTGCGACGCCCTGAAGGCTGCCGGCTACGATGATGTCCTGTCGATCGAACACGAAGACCTCGCACTGTCGCCCGAGGCCGGCGTTGCGCAATCGGTAGCGCTGCTCAAACAGGCCCGCCTGGGCTGAGCAACCGCGTCGCTATGCGCAATCGCACCCGTCAGTCGGCCCGTCCGCCCCGCGCACCAGGTGATGGTCGATCCATTCCGCCACCAGCCGCCGTGCCTCGTTTAAAGACGCTTCGGGGTGGTGGATGCGGTACAGCGTGGTGCAAGCCTGAAAAGCGTCCATGTCGGCATTTCCGAGGCCGCGCAAATCGCGATAGGCGGTGAGCACCGCGCGTTCGCAATTGCGAGCGATATGGCTGAAATCGAGTCCCATCTTCAATCCAGGCTCCGGTTGATGGTCTCGTTCTAAACGGTTGCGACCAGTTCTGCCAGCGCTTTGCCGACTTCGACCGTGCCCGCCTGGCCGCCCATGTCACGGGTGCGCGGGCCGCCATCGCGCAGCAGGGTTTCGATGGCGCGCAGGATGGTCTGGCCGGCTTCGACCTCGCCGAGATGTTCCAGCATCATCCCGCCCGACCAGATCTGGCCGATCGGGTTGGCGATAAAGCGGCCGGCAATGTCGGGGGCGGACCCGTGCACCGGCTCGAACATCGACGGAAAAATGCGCTCGGGGTTGATATTGGCGCTGGCGGCGATGCCGATGGAACCGGCGATGGCCGGGCCAAGATCGGACAGGATGTCCCCGAACAGGTTCGATCCCACCACGACGTCAAACCAATCGGGATGCTGGACGAAATGGGCGCACAGAATATCGATGTGGTACTGCGCGGTTTTCACCTCGGGGTAATTGGCGCCCATCAGGGCAAAACGTTCATCCCAGTACGGCATGGTGTGGATAATGCCGTTGGATTTGGTGGCTGAGGTGACATGCTTGCGCGGCCGGGTCTTGGCGAGCTCGAAGGCGTATTTCAGAATGCGGTCAACGCCGGTGCGGCTCATTACCGTAAGCTGGGTGACGAATTCGCGGTCGGTGCCGACAAAGCTGCGCCCGCCGACATTGCTGTATTCGCCCTCGGTGTTCTCCCGCACAACGTAAAAATCGATGTCTTTCTCGGTGCGGTTGGCCAAGGGCGTGACAGCGCCGGGCAGCAGCTTGCAGGGGCGCAAATTGACATACTGGTCAAAGCCGCGGCGGATCGGGATCAACAGGCCCCAAAGCGAGACATGGTCGGGGACCCCGGGCCAGCCGACCGCGCCGAGAAAGATGCTGTCCGCGGTGCGAAGCTGGTCCAAGCCATCTTCCGGCATCATCGCGCCTGTCTTGGTGTAGGTTTCGCACGACCAGTCGTAATGGTCGAGCTTCAATTCAAAGCCGAAACGGCGCGCGGCGGCGTCCATCACCCGCAAGCCCTCGGGGGTGGTTTCCTTGCCAATGCCGTCGCCGGGGATGACGGCGATGCGATGGGTCCTGATCATGGCGCTGTGTCTCCGCAAATCTCGTGCGGGCTTATCGCGCAGTACTGCCGGGCAGGCTAGCCCAGCCCGAAGCGGCGACGGATTTCGGCGGCGACGCGGTCCGCCTCATCCATGGTCGGGCGCTGCCAGGGCACGATGGATTTGTTGAACGGGCGCGCCTGGCCCGCATCGAACAGCGATTTGGCCAAACGCTGCTGGCGCCGCGAAGCGAGTTCGGGCAACGCGACATAGACGGCTGCGCTGGTGGCACAAGCCTCCGAGATCATCGAAACCGAGTCGGCGGTAATCACGATCACGTCGGCGGTGGCGAGGAAGCCACGATAGGGATTCTTCCCCGGCTCGCCCCAACGATACAGCACATGCAGACAGGGCCCGAGGCCGGCGGCCAGCGCCTCGGTCGCCTCCCGCCCGGTGCGGCGCGAGGTTGTTGCCATGATCGACCCGCCGGTGACCGCGACCAGACGCGCGATCCGCTGGCCGATCTGATGGGCGAGCGCGGGGGCCATATTGGTGGATCGCGGCGGCCCGCCAACCAGCAAGGCCACCCGGGGATGCGGCAAATGGGCAAGCCGTTCGTCCCAGGTTTCCCGCGCGGCGGCGAGGGCGGCCGGCGACATGCGGTGCGGGGCGCCCAGGATTGTGAAGACATTGGGCGCTGCTGCCGCGTGGTCGTGTGCAGGCAGCACAAGCAGGTCAAACTCCGACCGCCATAACAATCCGGCAACACCGGGCGACATGCAATGGACGATCCGGCAGCCAGTATGGGCCTTCATCCACAACGCCACCGCCGCCGACCGGCGCCCGGCCGAGATAACCAGTTCGGGCGGGTGCGCCAAATCGGTGGCCGTGATCCCCGGCTCACCCAGCCCCATCAGCGACCCGCCGGGGATCAGCCCGGAAAAATGGGTTTTCCAGTTCCATATCAGCGGAATGCGACGAAACGGCTCGCCCAGGCGTTCGGCAATCCCCAGCGCCTGGGCGGAGGTGCCCGGCCGCGGATCATCAAGCACCCAGATGCGCGGATGGGCGGCATCGGCTTTGCCGGACGTGGCGGGCGACGGCGATCGCAGTTCTGTCATGGACGCGCGCCCGCCGCGCGGCTAGGAGAAACCATCAAACAATTGCCGCCGAAGTGAGAGAGAAATACCATGACCGGAATGCACATGACCGATTGGGATCGTGACGCCGCGCTGACCACGGCCAGAATCCTGTTGGAGATCAAGGCGGTCAATTTCCGCCCCGAGGAACCTTATACTTTCACCTCGGGCTGGAAGTCACCCGTCTATATCGATTGCCGCCGCATCATCTATTTCCCCCGCGCCCGGTCGAAGATCATGGATATGGCGGTCGAAAAAATCGACCGCCATATCGGTTTTGAAACCATCGAGGCGGTGGCCGGCGGCGAGACCGCGGGCATCCCCTTTGCCGCCTGGATGGCGGACCGCATGAACGCGCCAATGGCCTATGTGCGCAAAAAGCCCAAGGGCTTCGGCCGTGATGCGTTGATCGAGGGCGATGTGCCAGA
>JACMOQ010000278.1 GCA_014377905.1 Acetobacteraceae bacterium
GGGCATGCCGGAGATGCTGGACCCGACATCGCGCATCACGACGCTGTGCCGGGAGCGCGGGATCGTGGTGGGGCTGATGACCGATGCGCGGTTCTCCGGCGGGTCGGTCGGGCTGGTGATCGGCCATGTCGGGCCCGAGGCGGCGCTGGGCGGCCCGATCGCGTTGCTGGAGGATGGCGACGAGATCGTGGCGGACCTGGGAACGAACGAACTGAACTGCACCGCGCTGGAGGATGCTGCCACGCGGGCGCGGCGCCAGGCGGCATGGGACAGGGCGGTCGCGGAGAACGGCGGGACCCATCCGAATTGTGGCGTGGCCGATACACGCCTGCTGCACCGGGCGCGGCTGACGGCGGTGCCTGCGATCCGGGGCGGCGGGTTGCATCCGAACCGCCAGGTCTGGGTGCGGGCACCACGGGTGGCGGAGCGTTCGGGCTTTGTGCCGGGCAACCGGTTCCGGCCGGAAGCGAGCAAGGCGTTCTAGTGTTCCGGCTCGTTTTAACCGACATTTCCCATATGCCCGGCCCATCCGGGCATCTTGGTTGAACGATAAGCCCGGTTCCTTGCGACGATCAATGCCTGCGGATCCGCGATCGCGCCGTTCGCCATGCGACCGGCGATTTGTTTGCTGTTTTGGCTCGAATCACGCGCTCCCGGCCAACATCAGGACAGACCTCTCCTGTCGGCTGCACGGCCTTCCGGCCAGGGTATCACCCTTCAACATCGTACCAGCTGCAATGTAGGTCACGTCGCGATGGCGTCGAGGATCTGCCGGGACAAAACGCGCGAGACCATGACCTCGGCCAGCCGGCGGAGATGACGCTGCCGTTGCTGATGAAGCCGTTTGCGGTGGAGTGGGTGGGGCAATCAGCAGAGGCTTGTGGCAAAAGCGAAGATTCGCACCCAGTCTCCACCGCTAACCAGAACAAGATGCCAACTCTCAGTCCGAACACGCAATATGGAACTTAATGATTTCAGCGTATTGAAACCTTGGGGTTAAATCGGCCAACACCCAAGGTCCGGAGAGAATTCGCTCTCTGGAGAGCAAAACCGCCGTTCGTTACACCCCTGCGCACCACAAGGTATCGCGCGAAAACCGCGGGAATCCTGGGGTTCTCGCGGTGGGTCCACGGAGTGGAGAATTTGTTTGGGAGTGTCGATTGGAGCGGGCGATGGGATTCGAACCCACGACCCCAACCTTGGCAAGGTTGTGCTCTACCCCTGAGCTACGCCCGCATCCGTCTCGCCGAAAAGGGTGAAGTGCACCGGCGAGAGGCGGGCTTCTAGGACTGATTCGGAAGGCTTGCAACCCCCATTGCCGCCGTAGCCACCATATCCACACATGGCACTCTTGCCCGGCGGGAAATTTCATGGCTTGTGCCGGCGGGAAACGCCCACATCTGTCAATCATGCGACAAGCAAACAGGACCAACCCATGGACACGCTGATCGGCCAGCCGGAAGGTGGCGCCGCTGCCAACTTCATTATTGATGGCACCCAGGCGACCTTCATGAAGGACGTTATTGAGGCATCCCGCACAGTGCCGGTGCTGGTCGATTTCTGGGCGACCTGGTGCGGCCCATGCAAGACCCTGACGCCGGTGCTCGAAAAAGTGGTGCGCGCAGCCGGTGGCAGGGTGCATCTGGTCAAGATCGATACCGACGCTAATGCCGCCTTGGTTCAGCAGCTTTCCCAGATGGGCCTGCCGCTGCAGTCGATCCCGACGGTGGTGGGCTTCTGGCAAGGGCAGATCGCCGACATGTTTCAGGGCGCGCAGCCCGAATCGACGGTGAAGCGCTTTGTCGAGAAGCTGCTGACGGCGGCCGGTGGCGCAATGCCGACCGCTGAGCTGCTGGCTGAAGCAAAATCCGCCATGGAGGCTGGCCAGTATGAGGTCGCGGCTGGTGGTTTTGCCGAGGTGTTGCAGACCGAGCCGGAAA
>JACMOQ010000279.1 GCA_014377905.1 Acetobacteraceae bacterium
CCTCGACCCGGGCGAGCTTGTGTTCGATGGCGAAATCTATGGCGCGGTAGTAGCAGAGCTCGAGATGCAGAAACGGCCAGTCGCCGGAGCAGCCCCAATTGCGGCCGTAGAGTGCGCTTGCACCCATCAGATTAAGCGCGCCGGCGACCGGCATTGTGCCGTTGAAGGCCATCAGCAGAACCACAGCGTCACCCAGCCGTTCGCCGAGCAGGGTGAAGAAGCGACGGGTGAGGTAGGCACTGCCCCATTTGCGATCGACGGTGGATTGGTAGAAGGCGTAAAACGCATCCCAGTGCCGGTTGGTGATGTCGCCGCCGCGCAGGGTGACAAATTCGAGCCCTGCGGCATTGGCGTCCCGCCGCTCGCGCTTAAGGGTTTTGCGTTTGCGCGAGGAAAGGGCAGCGAGGAAGCCGTCGAAATCGGCGTAGTTGTTATTCTGCCAGTGGAACTGCATGCCGAGGCGCTGCAACCATCCGGCGCGGCCAAGGGCGTCATATTCATCGCGCTGGCAGAAGGTGACATGGACGCCCGACATATCGAGTTCGCCATTGGCTTGCGCCATTGCGCCGGCGAGGGTTTCCATAGTCACGCCGGACCCTGGCCGGATCAGCAGCCGCGGTCCTGGTACCGGGCTGAACGGCACCCCGACCAGAAGCTTGGGGTAGTATTTCCCCCCTGCCCGCTCGAACGCCTGTGCCCAGCCATGGTCGAAAACATATTCGCCGTAGCTGTGCGATTTCGCATACATCGGCGCGACGGCGACAACCTGTCCTAGGGCAGTCTTCAATTGCGCGTGCTGGGGCAGCCAGCCGGTGCGGGCATTGGCCGAGCCGCTATCTTCGACCGCCGACAAAAAGGCGTGGCTGGCGAACGGATTGCCGTCACCGGCGCAGGCCTGCCAGTCGGCTGCGGCAATTTCGCTGATCGAGCCATGCAGGCTGAGGGTAAGTTCGGCGGCCATGAGGGGTCAGGCGACCTCGAACATGCCTTCGACCTCAACCGCTGCATCCATCGGCAGCGACGGCACCCCGATGGTGCTGCGGGCGTGGCGGCCGGCATCGCCGAACACGGCAACCGCCATGTCGGAGGCGCCGTTCATGACGCCGGCATGGCCGGTGAAGCTTGGCGGGGCGGCGATGAAGCCTCCGAGGCGGACGACGCGGCGGACGCGATCAAGGTCGTCATCGCAGGCGGCGCGGAGTTGGGCGAGCAGGTTGATGAAGCAAAGCTGGGCTGCCACCACGGCCTGTTCGGCGCTGATCCCCTCGCCAACCTTGCCGGTATAGGCGACCTTGCCATCGCGCATCGGGATCTGGCCGGAGATCACCACCAGGTTGCCGGTGCGGACGAAGGGCACGTAATTGGCGACCGGGGCGGCCGGGGTGGGCAAGATGATGCCGAGTTCGGCGAGTTTGGCCGCGACAATTCCGGACATGAGGATAATCCTTGTTTATTCACCCACCACGCGCAGTGCACGGCGGCGTTGTCTTGGGCCATCTTCGCGCGGCAGTTCGAGTGGCAGCAAGGGGGCACGTTCGCGGGCGCCATCGCCGAGGGTATCGCCGGCTTCGTCCTCGGCGTCGGCCAGATCGGTCTGGCCGAGGTAATTGACCGCCAGCGTGCGGAAAACATAGTCGATGAGCGAAGTTGCGCGGGCGACGGCGGGATCACCTTCCACCAGGCCGGCCGGGCCGAAGCGGGTGAAGGTGAAACTTTCGACCAGGGCTTGGAGGGGGACGCCGTGTTGCAGGGCAAGGCTGACGGCAACGGAGAAATTATCCATCAGGCCGCGGAAGGCCGCACCCTCCTTGTGGAGGCCGACGAAGATTTCGCCGAGCTTGCCGTCGGCATATTCGCCGGTGCGGAGGAAAATCTTGTGGCCGCCGATGCTGGCCTTCTGGGTATAGCCATTACGGCGGGCGGGCAGCACGCGGCGGGTGACCGGCGTGGGCGCGGGGCCGGTGACGCTGGGGCGGGCGGTGATGGCATGGGTGAAGGGGGCGACCGCGTCATGCATGGCGACATGGGCTTCGGCGCTGACCGGCGGCAACGGGTTGTGCCCGGCGAGCAACTGGGCAAAAGCGGCTTCTCCGCTGAGGCCAAGGCTGGCCAGACGGGCCCGCGCGGTGGCCGTCAGGTGGCCGGTATCATCGAGCGGGGCGAAAGCCGGGGCGATGCCACCGGTTTCAACCCCAAGCAAGTCTTCGACCGCCGTTGGCGCGGCGATTGCGATCAGGGTTTCGTGATGGCGAACAGGGTTCGCAGCAGCTTCCGCCTGAGCGCGGGCGGCGGCGGCGGCGAGGCCCGGGATGACACAATTGGGCGGGGCGGCAGCGACGGCGCCGGCAATGGTCAAGGCACCGAACCGGTCACACAGCGCCGCGGACTGGCACTCGGCAGTGGCACGCAAAAGTGCGAGCAGGCCGGCGGCGACATTGCGGGCGGCAGGCGTTGCGTAATCGAGGCCCAATTCGGCGAGCAGGCGGGCAAGATCGGCAACCCCGATGGCCAGATTCCGCGCCGACGGGTCAGCGACGGTGAGCGCGGTGACCGCCAACCGGGCGGCGGCGGCAAAGCCCGCCACATCGAACCCGGATTCACTGCCATGGAAAGCGGCAAGATTGAGTACGAAGCCATGTTCCCCGACGAAAGTTCCTCGTCGATCACGCAGCAGAGCATGCAAATCGGCAGCCAACGGGGATACGATGCCGGCCCGACGGGCACGGACGCTGATTGGGCGGATCCAGCTATCGGCCAGCGCGATGAGCGAGGCGCGGGCATCCCTATGGGCGAGATCGGCAACCGCTGCGGCCGCCCGATCATCCCACGCCGCCGGCAACGCGACCCGACGGAACGGGGCATCCGGATCTGCGGCCGCGCTAGTACGGCGCATCCGCACATTGATCCAGGCAGATTTCAGGATATGGGTATCGGGCGACGGGGGCTGGCTCATGCCGTTATGCTACGATAGCGGTTGCGACTCGGAAAGCACATATTGCGGTGCCATGGCCGTCCAAACACAAAATCCTGTGGATATTTTCGGATATGGGTCTGGCTCGACCAAAGGTTCGCGCTGCTGTATAAGTGTCTGTATGAGCATCGGCACCCGCATCTACACTTGGCTGAATGGTCGCGAGATCGGCCGCGACGGCAGTGGCAATGTCTATTTCGAGCACAAGCGACCGGATAGTGCCGGCAAGAATCGGCGCTGGGTGATGTTCGCAGGGGCTGTCGATCCGACCGCTGTTCCGCCGGAATGGCATTGCTGGCTCCATTACACCACCGATGCAGCCCTGCCGGTTTTGCATCGGGCATGGCAGCGGCCGCAGGTTGCAAATGCAACCGGGACGGACGCGCGCTATCATCCGGGCAAGCCCGCGCCGCAAAGCGCAGGTGCCTATGAAGCCTGGACGCCGGGTAGCTAGTTTAATCGAAAGGGCGTGGCCTTGGCCCAGCGTAATTTGTCCGAACTTTTTGCCGGCGCCGTGGTGTTGTTGATTACCGCGGGTTTCCTCGGCTATGCGGTCGCCAATACCGGGCGCGCCAGCGTAAGCGGCTACGTGATTAGTGCGAAATTCGAAAAAATTGATGGGATTGCTGCCGGCGCTGATGTGCGCCTGGCCGGGGTGAAGATCGGACGCATTGTGAGTGCGACGGTGGACCCGAAAACCTATCGTGCGGTGGTGCATATGTCGGTACAATCGGACATCAAACTACCGAAAGACAGCAGCGCCCAGGTCAGCACCGATGGTCTGCTGGGCGGTAAGGTGATCGCGCTGGTGCCCGGTGGCGACGATGTGATGTTGAAGGATGGCGGCGAAATCACCATCACCCAATCGGCCGCCAGTCTGGAAGACCTGCTTGGCAAGTTCATCTTCGGGGTAAACGACCTCACCACCGAAGTGCAAAAGACCTTGAAGACTGCGCCCGCGAAATGAGCGTGGTCGACAAACTGGCGCCACCGCTGCTGTGGCCGCAAGCGGATGGCAGTCCGGTGTCGTGCCGCGAAAAGCTGAAGACGCTCGCCGACAATCACCGCGAACTCGCCCAGACATTGCGCGATGTGTTTGACGACGCAATCCTGATCGGGGTTGATGAGGCGGCGTTGCGCGGCATTATGACGAACATGGTTGCGGCGCTGGAAAGCCCGAAGCGGCGCGCATGATCCGGGTTGCGGGGGTATTATCGTTTGGCCTGATCTGCGGCACTGCTTTGGCGCAAAACCTGCCCAACGTGCCGCCGCCGCCAACCGTCACCGTCCAGCCGCTTCCGTCAGTCGTCGCCCCGCGGGCCCCGGTATCCCAGTTTGATGCGACCCCGTTGCAAAAGGCACCGCAGGTTGCACCGGGATCGAGTAATTGGATATCAGGCAGCGCGGCTGATTTGCGCCTGCTCGACAAAGTGACCGCGCGGGTTTCTGGGGTAGTCCTGAAGCCTGGCGAAAGCCGGGACTTCGGCAGTCTGACGATTGTGATGCGCAGTTGCCTGGTGCGACCGAAGGACCAGCCAGCCGATTCGGCGGTCTTCCTCGACGTCACTGATCGTCATGGGGGACCAGGATTTCATGGCTGGATGCTCGCCTCCGCCCCGGCGCTGACGATGATGGAACATCCTGGCTACGATATAAGAGTCAGTCTGTGCAACCCTTAGCGCTGCCGCATCATGCGGCTTTGCTGCTCGATCTCGATGGCACCTTGCTGGATTTCGCGCCGACCCCGGATGCGGTGATTGTCCCTGCCGGGCTGATCGCCGATTTGCGGGCGGTTCGGCAAAGGCTGGGTGATGCGCTGGCGATTGTGACCGGCCGGCCGATTGCCCAGGTCGATGGATTGCTCGGCGATGCGCCCTTTGCGGTTGCTGGCGAACACGGCACGGCGTTGCGTCCGGCACCCGGCGCTGCAATCCAGCATATTCCCCTGCCCGCAATGCCGGCTGATTGGGCCGATCGCGCTATGGCGGCCGCAGCCCGACATGATGGAGCGCTTTACGAACCCAAGGCCCATGGCTTTGTCCTGCATTACAGGAAGGCCCCGCAAGCGGGACAGAATTTGCATGCGGCGGCCCTTGATATTCTTGGCCAGCATCCCGATTTCATGGTGCTGTCGGCAAGTATGGCGTGGGAGGTCAAACCCGTCGCGGCCGACAAGGGGTCCGCACTGCGGGCGCTGATGTCGCGGGCTCCTTTTGCGGGGCGGACACCGATCTATGTCGGCGACGATGTCACCGACCTCGACGCAATTCATGCGGCCCAGGAGATGGGTGGTGTTGGCTGGCAGGTAGGGCCGGTTTTTGTCACCCCAGGTGGGGTGCGGACTTGGCTTCATGACCTCGCCCGGACCATTTGACGTCAGGTCGCGAGCGATGACGCAGCCTCCCATTGAAGACTACGCGTTGATCGGCGATTGCCGCAGCGCCGCTTTGGTGAGCCGTAACGGCGCCATCGACTGGTTATGCTGGCCGCGGTTTGATAGTGCCTCAGTTCTCGCCGCGATCCTCGGTACCGCCGATCACGGGCACTGGCTGATCGCGCCACACGATCCGGTTGTTGCCACCAGGCGCCGCTATTTGCCCGGAACGCTGGTGCTCGAAACGATTTTTACGACCGAATCGGGCGAGGTTGCGCTGGTTGATTTCATGCCGCCGGGGGGGGATTGCAACCACCTTGTTCGCCTGGTGCGGGGGCTGCGCGGCAGTGTAATCCTCGATTTGCATCTGACATTGCGCTTTGACTACGGGACCGCAATCCCATGGGTGACGCGATTGCCCGAAGGCGGGCTGTGCGCGGTGTCCGGCCCGGACCAGGTTACTTTGCGGACCCCAGTCCGCCTGACCGGCGTGGATTTCGCAACGAACGGGCAATCCACTGTCGCCGTTGGCGAAGTGGTGCC
>JACMOQ010000024.1 GCA_014377905.1 Acetobacteraceae bacterium
ACCGCAACCGCCGATGGGCAGCCGGATTGTTCTTTCAAAGGCGGGCCGGCGGGCTTTGTGCGCGTCACCGGGCCAAGCGAACTGGCGTTCCCCGACTATGATGGCAATGGCATGTTCAAAAGCCTGGGGAATTTGCGGGCAAACCCGGCGGTGGGCTTGCTGTTCATCAACATGCACGGTGCGGCGCGGCGGCTGCGGGTGAACGGCGATGCGCGCGTGCTGCGCGATGATCCGTTACTGGCGACGACAATCGGGGCGCAGTTGATTGTGCGGGTGACAGTTCGCGTCATTTTCCCCAACTGCCCACGCTACCTGCCAGCGATGACCCTGGCCGCACCATCGGAGTTCACGCCGCAGGCAGGACGCCCGGTCGTTGAACCAGGCTGGAAAACCACCGAGGCATTCAAGGGCCTGGTCCCGCCGCGACCGTCCAACTGGACAGACCGAAACTAACCGGGTCGTGGCGCGGTTTGACCGTACGGAATCCGTTAGCGAGAGGCTGACGGCCGTGCGTCTTATGCCGAAATTGGCGTCGCAAACTCATCCGCCCGCCAGCAACTCACCAAATGCCCGTCATCAACGGCCGACAGCATCGGCGCCGCCGCGCGGCAGTGATCGATCGCGTGCGGGCACCGTGGGTTGAAGGTGCAGCCCGGCGGCGGATTGAGCGGGCTTGGAATTTCGCCCCGCGCCTTCTCGCGCGCCAGCCCCCGCGTCAGGGGATCGGGGATCGCCGCGATCAGGGCGCGCGTATAGGGATGGCGCGGCTGTTCGAAGATTTCACGCCAGCCGCCGGTCTCGACGATGCGGCCGAGATACATCACCGCCACCCGGTCGCTCATGTGTTCGACCACGCCGAGGTCGTGGGAGATCATCAGATATGACAGCCCCATCTCGGCCTGGAGTTCGAGCAGCAGGTTGATGATCTGGGCCCGGATCGAAACGTCCAACGCGGAAACAGGCTCGTCGCAAATCACCAGCTTGGGCTTGAGGATCAGGGCACGGGCAATCCCGATGCGCTGGCGCTGTCCGCCGGAGAACTCGTGCGGATACAGATCGGCCTGATCCGGCCGCAGCCCGACCTGGCGCAGCATTTCAGCCACCCGATCGGCCACTTCGCCGGCATTGGACACGCCGTGCAGCCGCAGCGGATCAGCCAGGGTCCGCCGCACCGTCTGGCGCGGATTGAGCGAGGCATAGGGGTCCTGGAACACCATCTGCACGGTCCGGGCAACATCGAGGCGGTCGGTATCTTCACCCACCGTCTTGCCGTCCAGCACCACCCGGCCCTTGGTGGCATTGACCAGGCCCAGGATCGACAGCGCCAGGGTGGACTTGCCGCAGCCGCTTTCGCCCACCAGTCCCAGGCTCTCACCCGGCTTGATCGACAGCGACACGCCATCAACCGCGCGCAGCATTTGCGGCTTGCCGCTGAACACGCCGCCGCCGATCGGAAAATAGACCGCCAGATCCTCGACGGACAGCAACGCCTGGTCCGCCCTTGCGTGCTTATCCATGATGATGGCACCGCACGAGGCTGCCTTCTGCCAAGGCTGTCAGTTCGGGCACCACGGTCTCACAAATCTCGGTCCTGCGGGTGCAGCGCGGATGAAACCGGCAGCCGGCGGGATAAGACGTGATGCCCGGCACCACGCCGGCAATCTCGGTCAGCCGCCGCCGCCCATGGCGCGCCCGCATCCCCAGCCGCGGCAGGGAGGCCACCAGCCCTTGCGTGTACGGATGCTGCGGGGAGTTGAAGATACGCTCGCTGTCCTGCTGCTCCACAATCCGCCCGGCATACATCACACACACCCGCTTGCAGGTGTCGGTCACCAGGCCGAGATCGTGGGAGATCATCAAAATCGCCGTGCCGCGGGCAGCACACAGCTCCTTCATCAGGTCGACAATCTCCGACTGCACCGTGACATCCAGCGCGGTAGTGGGTTCATCGGCAATCAGCAGGTCAGGCTCGCAGGCCAGGGCAATGGCGATCATCACCCGCTGGCGCATGCCGCCGGAAAGCTGGTGCGGGAAATCCTTCGCCCGCTGCGCCGGAGCCGGCACCTTCACCTGGGTCAGGGCATCGACCGCTTTAGCCTCGGCCTCCCGCCACGACGCGCCCTGGTGCAGCACGAACATCTCGGCGATCTGGGTGCCCACCGCCTTCAGCGGGTTGAGTGCCGTCATCGGCTCCTGGAAGATCATGGCGATCCGCTTACCGCGCAGCGCCCGCAATTGGGACGCCGGCAGGTTCTGGATCTCCTGCCCGCTCAGCTTGATTTTGCCGCCCGCCAGCCCCAACGGATCGCGCAGCAGCCCCATGATCGACAGCGCGGTGATGCTTTTGCCACAGCCGCTTTCGCCCACCAGCCCCACCGTCTCGCCGCGCGCAATACTGAAACTCACGCCCTCGACCGCAGGAAACCGGCCGGCATCGGTGGTCAGCGAAATGTGAAGGTCCTCGACCGACAGCAGCGGCATGTTCGCGCCACTCATCGCCGGCTCCTGCTTTGCGGGTCCAGGATGTCGCGCAACCCATCCCCTAACAGGTTCAGCCCCAGCACCGTCAGGAAGATCGCCATGCCGGGGAACAGGCTCAGCCAAGGCGCCGTGGTGATGGTTTCGCGCGCGTCGGACAGCATCGAGCCCCATGACGGCGAGGGTGGCCGCACCCCGAGGCCAAGGAACGACAGCGCCGCCTCGGCCAGGATGGTGCCGCCCATGCCCAGTGTGGCGATCACGATGATCGGCCCCAGCGTGTTCGGCAGGATCTGGGTGAACATGATGCGGAAATCGCCATAACCCAACACGCGGGCGGCCTGCACATAGCCCTGGCTTTTGACCGCCAGCGCCTGCGCCCGGCTGATCCGGCAGGTGTACGACCAGTTGGTCAGCCCCAGGGCGATCAGCAGCGAGGTCAGCCCCGGTCCAAGAATGGCCATGATGGCGAGGGCAAAAATCAGCGACGGGATTGCCAGCATCAGGTTGGTCAACCCGTTGACGAAATCGTCCCACCAGCCACCCCAGTAGCCCGCCGTTACCCCCAGCGCGGTGCCGATCGCGGTATTGATCAGTTGCGACACAACCCCGACGGTCAGCGAGATCTGCGCCCCGTACATCACGCGGCTCCAGATATCGCGCCCCTGCTGGTCGGTGCCGAACCAGAATTCCCGGCTCGGCGGCAATTCGGCGTTCATCAGGTTGGCGTCCATGATCGGGTCGGTATGCGCCAACCACGGTCCGAATATGCCAACGGCGAGCGCCAGCACGGTGAGACCACCGCCAATGGCCAAATTCGCTCGAATTTTCATCAATTATACCGAATGCGCGGGTCGATGAGCTTGTAGGCAATATCGACCGAGGTGTTGATCACCAGAAAGAACAGACTGATCACCAGAATGCACCCCTGCACCGCCGGGATGTCACGTTGGAACACGCTGTCCACCAGCAGCGAGCCAATGCCCGGCCAGGCGAACAGCTTTTCCACCACCACGCCCTGGCCCAGCAGCGAGCCGAATTGCAGGCCAATCGTGGTCAGCACCAGCACCAACGCATTGCGCAGCACATGCCACACCACCACGCGATACTCGTTCATGCCCTTCGACCGCGCCGTGCGCACGAAATCCGCGTTCATGATGTCCAGCACCGCCGCCCGCGTGGTGCGGGCCAGAAGCGCCATCGGGCTTACCCCAAGCGCGATGGCGGGCAGAGTAAGGTGATACAGCCCACCATCGCCGTAGCCGAAGCTTGGGAACCATCCCAACGTCAGCGCGAACAAGTACATCAACAATATGCCCAGCCAGAACTTAGGCAACGACAAGCCGGAAACGGCCACAATCATCAGCCCGAGATCCACCAGACTCCCGGGGCGCAAGGCCGCCACGAAACCCAACGGCACGCCAATTACAATCGCAAACCCCATCGCCGCCGCCGTCAGGATAAGCGACGGCCACATCCGCGCGCCGATCATGTCCGCCACCGGCTGGCGCGAGCGGAACGAGATGCCCAGGTCCAGCGTTGCCAGTTGGGCGACATACTTGCCGAAGCGCACATGCAGCGGATCGTCGAGCCCGAGCTCCTGGCGCATGCGCGTTACCACCGCCATGTCCAACCCCAGCCCCTCGTCCTGTTGGCCGGTGGCGAAGCTGCCGGGGATTACGCTGAACAGCACGAAAATAAGCAATGCAATGGCTACCAGCATCGGCACCATCTGCAACAGCCGTCGAATTATGAAACCCGCCATATCTTGCCCCCTAGACCGCTGGCCCTCTCCCGATCAGGGAGAGAGCCAAGGTGCGGGGTTTCCCCAATCGCTGCCTCACTTCGCCGGCGAGGTGGCGTCAACCCAGATATACTCAGGATATTGGTGCACCATTTCGGTCGGGTTACCGAGCAGGCCATGCACCCAGGGCTGATACGCCATCGCTGCCTTGTTGTAATTAAAGAACCACACCGGGGCGGCATCATATAGATGAGCATTAGCTTTCTTCAGCAGATCCAGCTTCTTCGCCGGATCATCGGTGGTGCCGGCCTCATCCAGCAGCTTGTCGAAATCGGCGTTCTTATACCCGGACACGTTGCACGAGGTGCGCGGGGTGGCCGAGTGGAAGCAACGCAGCGTCTGCAGCGGATCTGGCCCGGTCTGGCTGGAGCCGATATAGGCTTGGAACTCGCCCTTCAGCGCGAGGTCGGTCAGCACCGCGACCTCCACCACCTTGGTTTTCACCTTGATGCCAACCTGCGCCAGCATCGGGATCACCGCTTCGACGATCGGCAGGCCCCAGCTTTCGTTCTGGCTGGTGGTCCACTCGAACTCGAAGCCATTCGGCAAGCCGGCCTCGGCCAGCAGCGCCTTGGCCTTTGCCGGATCATAAGCGTAGGGGCTCATATCCTTGTCATAGCCCGGCACGGTGATCGGCAGCCAGGACGTTGCCACATACGCCTTATTGCGCGCCAACCGCTCGACGATGATCTTGGTGTTGATGGCGTGGTTGATCGCCTGGCGCACCCGCTTGTCATCGAACGGCTTGACCCCGATGTTCATCACCATCGCGCGGGTGAACACCTCGGCCACTTCCAGGATGTTCTTCTTGAGGTTCGCGTCGTTGTTATACGCAACGTACTGCACCGGCCCGAGGATTGAGGTATCGACCTCCTTGTTACGGAACGCGATGTCACGCGCCGAGGCCTCCGCCATAATTGGGAATTCGACGCGGTCGAGGTAAGGCAGGCCCGGCTTGTAAAACTTGTCAAAGCGCTCGGTCACCAGGCGCGAGCCCGAGATGTGCTCCTTGAACTTGAACGGACCAAGGCCCACCGGCGCGATCGCCCAGGTTGGCTTTTCCACTTCTTCCTTCGGCAGGATCGAGGTGGTCATGTTGTAAAACAGAAAGCCAGGCTCGACCTTCTGGGTGAAACTGATCTCGACGGTAAAGTCATCGACCTTTTTCATTCCCGAGATTTCCTGCGCCTCGCCTTTTTCTTTCTCGACGGCGCCTTTGATCAACCGGACCCAGCGCGCGCCAACGAAGCCCTTGCCGGACTCCATCAAGCGATTGAAGCTCCACACGACGTCATCGGCGGTCATCTTGCGGCCGTTGTGGAAGAAGGCGTCCTGGCGCAGCTTGAACGTCCACACCGTGCCGCCGGCCGAGGCGGTCGCCGCGGTTGCCAGTTCGAGCGCCGGTTCGCCCTTGGCGCTGTCCCAGATGTAGAGCGTGCGATGGATGGTCATGTGCACCTGGCCGTCCTGCGACCGACCCGACATGTGCGGATCGAGGTTGCCGAACGACGAGGCGTAGGGTGCGGTGATCCGCACAACCCCACCCTTGCGCGGCGTTTGGGCCTCGGCCGGCGGCATAACTGCGACGAACAGCCCCGCCGTGGCGACGGCAATGGTGGAGAGCAATGTAAGTCGTTTCATTGATGCGGCCCTTTGGTAGTGCGAGAAATTTCCCCTGAGACTACATACCAACACCGCATCGCTGCCCCGCGCAAGGGGCTGCACGCACGAACCCAACGGTCAGCGCTCCCGCGGCGACTGCGGTAAGGCTATTTGGCGTTGCAGCGGGCCAAACCATACGCGCGCGCAGGGTCGTGGTGTGGACGGCAATTCTTTCTCGACAGCGCAGTGGTGTGACGTGACCAGAACGAAACGCCACCCCGTTTCAGCAACAGGGTGGCGGATACTGGATCAGCGCGCCTCGGTCCAGCTTTCGCAGAACGCCAGGGCGCTGGTGCTGAACGGACGGCCCTCACGCATGCGCGGGAAGGACTGCCCCTTGGCTTGGATGCCGTTCACTGTCAGCCGTGTCGAAAGGCATGGGATCAGCACGGTGCAGACGCCGTAGGGACGGGCGTCGGGACCCTGGTTTGGGTACGTATGGATCAGCAACGGATCGCCGATGTCATGCCAACTCAGCGCGATCGTTTCATCGAAGGTGTCCACCGTTTCGGTCCAGACGTCGCGCGCGTCGCCCGATTTGCTGAAGCTCGCCTCGACGATTGGGATCGCGGTGTCTTTCAATTCGGGAGTTAGCATGCCCTGAACCGTGTTCTGCAGCCAGCGCGCCATCGCCATGTTGTCGGAGTAGATGCGCCACTCGTCGTCGGTCAGTTCACTTTTCAGGTAAAGCACATGACCCGGGCCGGCACCTGAGGTGATGATCCGCCAGAAGCTCGCACTGGTCGTGATCGGGCCGCCATCGGTTTCGCTGAGGCGGATGAATGGGTTTTCGCCGGTGAGGACGACTCGGTTGGGGTCTGCCGCGGGCATGGGTGGTTGCTCCCTTATTGATGATGGATATTACCAGGATCGCGGCGGGGAACGCCATGGCGGTGGTCCTGAATTGCGCGCCAAAAAGCCCAAATCCCTCGTTTTAGTTCGCAAAATGAGAGCGATAGGATGTGAGCAACCGAAAACCAACACCAACGGGGTGGGTTATGCTGGCACACGCCATTCTGGGTTTCCAGTATCAGTCCATCAGATGCGCTTCGGAACCGAGTGGGTCGCAGGGCGCTATTGTGAGGACGGGAGTGCGGATCCGCCGTTTTCGCGGTAAATTCCCTGGCGCAATAACCGGGAGCAAATAGGACCATATCAGTCTATTTTCAGGCGCTATCAGGGCCGGCCAGACGTTGAAGCCCGTGCTGATCCGGGATTCTAAACTCCGATGCTGGGACATAGGCGTGTGGTGGCGGGATAAAAAATCCGCGTTCTGGGACCCGCCGTTGAGATTGTAGGATGCTGGACTTCCGTTGCGGGACGTACAAGGACCTGTCCGGGATGCGATGTTCGTTATGCCATGTGCACCACCCGGAATTCCATCACGATGCCGCCGATGATGTTCATCGCTGCCGCAACGGCGCGGTGTTGCGAGCAATGCAAAGCTATAAAACGGATGTTGGCTGCAAACGTCACATTCGTTACGTCAGTCGCGAGCCGATCTGCGACCCGTGTATGCTCAACGCATACTGTCTGACCGACAAAGCCCATCGCCGGACGATCTATGGGTGGGAAACAGGAGGCGTGTCATCGATCGCCATCGCGTGCGGATTCAGGATGCGGACTGCATGAGGGGTCTGCATTTAAGCCTCGCCGAGCACCCGTTCGTTACCCGGAAATGCCGCGCCGGTTATCGCAAAATGCCCGGATGCATTGTATG
>JACMOQ010000003.1 GCA_014377905.1 Acetobacteraceae bacterium
CGGCAGCGTCTGGACCGCAGTCAACCGGCTGAACTGCCCGTAATTCGGCTGCTGATTGAACTGGAAGGCCTGATAAACCGCCCCATCGAAATGCAGGGTGGTTTTCCACACCTCCCCGGCCCGGCCGATGAACGGCCGCTCCCAGTTCACGCTCGCGCGGGCGCGCTGGGTGTTGGTGCCGAGGGTGCGCAAGACGTTAAAGGCATCAAAATCGAAGCCAAGCTGTCCGCCCACACCTTCAACCGGGGTGGTCAGGCTATAAGCGTAGCGTGGCAACACCAGTGGCAGGCGGGTGGCGGAGATGCTGCGTGACAGGCCCTGGTAAGCCCGGGCATCGAGCCGCGTATAGGACCCTTGGCCGAAACCTTCGACGTAGATGCTGCTGGTGAGCGTTTCGTTCCAGCCATGCACCCGGAAGTTCCGCAGATAAGTATCGGTGCTGGCACGCTTGATGTCGAAGCCCCAGCGCCAAGTGTCATCGATGACGAAATCACCCTTGGCGAAAACATGCCCAGCCAGCACTGACCGATCATTGGCGATCGCGGCATCGATGGTGACCATGCCGCTGTTGAAGCGGCGGCGGTAGTCGAAATTCAGCGCCGGGCCGTTTCTGGTGCCGACCAGCGGCTCGATCGTCAGGTCGGATTGCGCATCGATCGCCCAGTAATACGGCACTCCGAAAAACGCGCCGAGATGCTTGGAATAGCCCATGGTTGGCGGCAGAATGCCGCTTGCCCGGCGTTTGTATGGGTCGGGATGGGCCAAATATGGAAACCACGCGACCGGGATGCCGAAGAAATCCACCATTGCATCGCGATATTCGATGCGCTGGTTGTCGAGGTCCTGGGTTGCCTCGGTGGCGCGGATTTGCCACAGCGGCGGCCTGGTCGGGTCATCGGGACATAACAGGCAGGTTGAATAAACCGCCCGGCTCAATTCATTGATGCGGCCATCGGTACGCCGCACGCCATTGGCGACCAGCCGCCCGCCGTCCGGCAGCAATGCCTGCATCCCCGACAGCACCCCGTTCTTAAGGCCGTCGGACAGTTCGGCGTAATCGGAGAAGACGGCTTGGCCGTCGGGTTCGAGCAGCACCACATGCCCGCTTGCCGCCGCAATGCCGGTGGCCCGATCATAGGTAACGCGGTCGGCGCTCAACACCCGGTCGGCCTGCCAGAATTCGACATTCCCGCTCAGGGTAGCGATGCCGGTTGTGCTGTCGTAGTCGCCGCGATCGGCTTGATAAAACACAGGCGCATCACGTGAAATCGGCGCCAACGTGACCGCCGGCCCGCGTCTGGCGGGAGGTTGGGTTGGAACCGGAGTTTGGGGCTGCGCCTGGGCATCATCGCGCAAGAGCGCCGACAGCGCCGCAAGCCCCATCAACGCCAGGCCAATAACCCCGAATGTCCCCTTGAGGAACCGGCTGATCGGCGTGCTTGCCGCATTCATTTAACCGTCCTCCAAGTGTAACAACAACGCCACCGACAGCATCATCCCAGCCGCCGCCGGCGCCCAGGCGGCGAGCAGCGTCGGCAGCTCCCCGGACTGGCCGAACTCCTCGGCGATTTTGGTAATCAGGAATAGCACGAACCCGGCGCCAATGCCGCTTGCGATCATTTGCCCCACCCCACCCCGCCGCGCTGGCCGCATCGAGAACCCGGCGGCGAGCAAAGCCATGGTCCCGGCGACCAATGGCAGCGCGAGCAGGGACTGGAAACGCAGTTGCTGGCGAATCGACGAAAATCCCGCCCGATCCAGTTCGCGGATGAAGCCGGGCAGACTCCAGAACGACAGCGCGTCGGGGGAGGCAAAGCTGTCCTCGACCCGCCCCACCGTCACGTCGGTCGGCAATCGCACGCTGCTTGCTGGATCGGTGAGCTTGCCAGGCCTGCTCACCGTCGCCCCCGACAGGCGCCACATACCGATGTCAAGGGTCGCGCCCGATGCCTCGATCCGTTCGAGCAGGCGGTCCGCGCTATCGAGCCGCATCACGCTCAGCAGGCCCGCCGTCAACTGGCCCGCTCGCAGCTTCACGTCATAGGCGTGGATGATGGCGATGCCCTTGGGGTCCAGCACCTGATCGCCTTGGCGCAACCAAAGCTGCCCGCCATTGAGCGCGAGCGGGCCGCCTCCGGTCTTGAGGAACTGGGCATCAAGCTGATCGGCGCGCGCGAACATCGCGGCGGCAAGCGGATTGGCGATTGTGGTGGCGAACACCCCCAGCGCGATGGCGCAGGCCGTGGGGCCGGCCAGAAACTGCCACGCCGACAGCCCTGCGGCGCGGGCAACGACGAGCTCGGATGATCGGGTGAGCTTTTCGAACGCGAACATCCCACCGAGCAAGACCGCGAAAGGCAAGGTCTGGATGGCAATCCACGGCATGCGCAACCCTGCCAATTCAGCAACCAGGGCAAAGCTGACATCTGGGCGCGGCGCGGCGCGGCGCAGCAATTCAATGAAATCGAACAGGCTGAACACAAGCGTTAGCAACGCCAGCATCCCCATCATGAAAAATGAGAATACCCGCGCGACATAAAGCGACAGCGTGCTGGCGACGATCATCCGGTCAGCCTAGCTTGCCTGATCGCGTCGGTAAAACAGCCATGCGATCACGATTTTGGCAGAACCTTCCCTGGGTTGAGCAGTCCGGCCGGATCAAGCGCCTGCTTCACCTTTTGCATCATCATCAATTCCGCCCCGCCACGCCAATCCGCCATCATGTAAGTCTTAAGCTGTCCGATCCCATGTTCGGCCGAGAAACTGCCATCAAGTGTGCGGACGATTTCGGCCACCGTGTCCATGATGGCGTGATCGAGCGCGGCGAAATCGGCAGCCGCCATGTCAGGCGGCTGGATCAGATTAAAGTGAATATTGCCGTCGCCCATGTGGCCGAACGGTGCCACCAGAATGCCGGGCAGCAGCGCCTCGCAGGCCGCAGTTGCCCCCCGGATCAGCGCCGGCACCGACGACACCGGGACCGAGACATCGTTTTTCACACTGGCGCCGGCGCGCTTCTGGCTCTCGCTATGTTCTTCCCGCAGACGCCAGATGGCCCTGATTTGCGCGTCGCTTTCGGCGATTGCGGCGTCGATCACCTCGCCATCGGCCATCGCCGCTTCCAGCACATCCTCAAGGCTTTGCCGCAGCCCGGCATTGGGGCGCGGGGTGGCGAGTTCGATCAACACGTAATGATCGGCCCGTGCTGCCAGGGGCAGGATTGTGCCTTCAACTAGGCGCAACACCAGATCGACGCCCAGGCCGGACATATATTCGAACGCCTGGATGGCCGCCGGATCATGCGCCTGAAAGCGCACGAACACCGACAGCGCAGCTTCGGGACTGGCGACCGCGCAAAACGCCACGGCGGTTTCGCGCGGCCGGGCAACGATCTTGAGGACCGCGGCGGTAATGATCCCCAACGTTCCCTCGGCGCCCACGAATAGCTGACGCAGGCAGTAACCGGTATTATCCTTGCGCAGCCGACGCAACCCGTTCCACACCTGTCCGTCGGCCAGCACCACTTCCAGCCCCAACACCAGATCGCGCGCATTGCCGTAGCGCACGGTGTTGTTGCCGCCGGCGTTGGTCGAAAGCACACCGCCGATCTGCGCCGAGCCCTCCGAACCGATCGATAGCGGCAACAATCCGCCGCCTGCGGCCGCGGCGTCCTGGGCGGCGCGCAATGTAACACCGGCTTCAACGGTCATGGTCATGTCAACCGGATCGATCGCACGGACCCGGTTCAGGCGCGACAGGCTGATCACCAGTTGGTCGCCGGCGTCTGACGGGATGGCGCCGCCAACCATCGAGGTGTTGCCGCCTTGCGGCACAACCGCGATACCGTAACGGTGACACACCGCCATCACCCGCGACAGTTCGTCGGTGTTGCCCGGCCGCACCACCGCCGGCGTTCGCCCGCGATAGAGCCGGCGCCAGTCTTCGAGATAACCGACCGTTTCGCCGGGCGCCGTCAACACCCAAGCCGCGCCGACAATCGCGCGCAGCTGGTCCAGGACGGGATCTGGGCAATTCTGGTCGGGCATGGCGTGGCTCCGCAGGATCTACTTGAGTGAGGGTAGTGCAAAAAGCGTCAGGAATTTTTACAACTTCCCGACCAATGTAAATTCAAGTCGTTGAATTTTCGATGTGGCATGTGAATTGCTTTGCTCCAAAGCAAGCGTATGAAAAAATGCGTTGGGGGCAGAAGATGGCGTATCGTTATCTGTTGGCCGTGGCGTTGGTGGCGATTGGGCTGTGTGCACCGGTCCCGGCGCACGCGGTTTTCGTTTTATCGGTCCAGGTCAGGTCGGCGGCGGCTGAACTGCCAGCGACCCTGCAAAACGTTGCGCTGGCACCAGCCCCTGCGGGCGAGGCACTCTGTGTGGATCGCACCCTATGCCAGCCATGGACCGAAACGATGGATACCATTTGGACCGCTGCCTCGGCGCCCAATTGGGTTAGCCCGACATTGATGGCGAATTTGGCGCTTGTCGCCCTTGGTCTGCTATGGATCCTGCTGACCCGGCGCAGCCTGCTTGTGGCGCGCGACCGCGCCAAATAGAGCATCACGTTTTCATCCGCCATCGTTTGAAGGGAAAAGTTGATCGTTACACCTGGGAGTTAGCGCGCGCCCCAACTATCGAGCACCGATTGCGGCGTCGCGTGCGCGACGGTCGCCTGCACCCCGGATTGGGTGCGCGAAAAGCGCGGCGCCGGTGCGGGCTGGCGCAATCCATCGACCTCGATAAACGCCTGCCGCGCCGCCATGTGGTGGTGATCGGGCGCTTCGGCCAGGGTCAGCACCGGGGCGACGCAGGCATCGGTGCCTTCAAGCAGGGCGCACCATTCATCACGGGTCTTAGTGGCGAAAACCGCCGCCGCCTTGGCGCGCAGGTCCGGCCAGCCGGCTGGATCGCGTTGCGCATCGAAGGCCGGATCGTCCAATCCGGCAATTTTGCGCAGGATCGCGTAGAATTGCGGCTCAATCGAGCCGACCGATAGGAACTTTCCGTCGGCACAGCGGTAATTGCGATAAAAATGGGCGCCGCCATCCAGCATGTTCGTTTCGCGCCGATCTGCCCATCCACCAGCGGCCGAAATGCCATAGAACATCGTCATCAGGCTCACGACATTGTCTGAAATCGCGCAATCGACCACCTGGCCATGGCCCGATGTCTTGGCCGACAGCAACGCCGCCAGCATGCCCATGATCAGGTAAAGCGACCCGCCGCCATAATCGCCGATCAAATTCAGCGGTGGCACCGGATGGCCGTCATCGCCGCCAGTCCCGATTGCATGCAGCGCGCCGGTGATGGCGATGTAGTTGAGGTCGTGGCCCGCGGCGTGGGCCAGTGGTCCGGTCTGCCCCCAGCCGGTCATCCGGCCAAAAACCAGCTTCGGATTGGCCGTCAGAACGACATCTGGCCCCAACCCCAGCCGCTCCATCACCCCCGGCCGGAACCCTTCGATCAGCGCATCGGCACGGGCCAGCACTGAAAGCGCGGCCGCCACATCGGCTGGCTGCTTAAGATCGAGTTCAAGGTGATGGCGCCCGCGCATAGTGAAATCAGTGGCGCGCCGCTGGGTGCCCGGCCGATCGATGCGCACCACCTCGGCGCCCATGTCTGACAGTAGCATGGCGGCAAACGGCCCGGGTCCGATGCCGGCGAATTCAACAATACGCACGCCGGCGAGCGGCCCTGAAGCCGGGGTCTTGGACATGGTGCAATCCCATGGTTGTGAGGCCGCCAACTCTAGGGTAGTGACCGCGGCGTGAAAAGCATCCGCCGGCACGGCTTGCGCTGTCAGGGCGTAATGCTATTTTGCCGGTCCGCTTGGCGGATCGATACGGCTGGAGGGATGGCCGAGTGGCTTAAGGCGCACGCTTGGAAAGCGTGTGTGCGTGAAAGCGTACCGAGGGTTCGAATCCCTCTCCCTCCGCCAACGACTAAGTCATTGATTTTAAAGCATTTTTCTCTCACCGCATCGTCCCTACAAGCCTCGGGAATGAGGCTTTCATTGCGGAGATGCTGCCTATTTGCGGTCCACAGAGACGCTTCCGGTCCGCCCGTATCGCGATGCAATCGTTGAATATCTCCGAGCACCCCTTCCCATGGTCGCAGTTCTGACGGGGACTTTCGGCATCAAAAACCCGTACCATGGCAAACAGACATTACGGCGATCCGGGCACCGCGCTGGGTTTTGTGTTTTATCAGATAGTTACGCGTGTTGGGCTTTTTTGTTGCTACCCGAATCCCAGGGCCTGACGCTGGCCCGCCCAGTCCATCGGCAGCCGGCTGTCATTGGCAAGCTTGTTGACGGTGAGCCCGACCGGCTGCCGACCGTTGAGGCGGGCGGTGACGATGTCGGGGGCGAGGACGCCAAGCCGGATAATGCGGGTGATGTAGGAGGCGGTCACATTTTCCGATGCCGCGAGTTCACCCACCCCCAGCCGCTCGGCCATCATGCGGTCGCGTAGCTGTTGGGCACGCAGGATCAGCTTGATCAGAGTTGGGTCTGGTTCGGCCGCGCCAGCTGCCCCCTCGACCAGCATCCGCATCTCTAGCCCGGCCCGTTTGAGACGTACGGGAATGGTGAGCAGCAATGGTGCCGCCAGAGGCGTGACCATCAGTTCTGCGGTAGCCTTTTTATGAACGGGCGACGCGTCACCTGACTTTGCATCGTCTTGGGTCATGTCGCCCGTATCGTCGGTGTCGCTGGTGACCCTTGAGCCCCGGGAGGGGCCGGACTCTCCAGGCGCTGCGGAGTCTATATATTGTATGGATTGTCTCGCGTGCTCAGCATCGCCGACATCGCCGACCTCGCCGGCATCGCAAGGATGACCAGTGCGGAGGTGGGCGATCAAAACAGCGGTGTCCAAGGCGAGGTCGATCCGCTTGGGATGGACCGTGATGCGAGATACCATCCGACGCAGCAAGGCCCG
>JACMOQ010000004.1 GCA_014377905.1 Acetobacteraceae bacterium
CGACGATCAAGCAAAAAGAGAAGGACGAGACATAATGGCGACAGAAAAAGCGCAAAACGTGCAGGATGTGTTCCTGAACCACGTGCGCAAAGCAAAAACCCCGGTTACGGTGTTCCTCGTCAACGGCGTGAAGCTGCAAGGAATAATAACCTGGTTCGACAATTTCTCGATGCTGCTGCGCCGCGATGGGCACACCCAGCTGGTCTACAAGCACGCGATCAGCACGGTGATGCCGGGCGCGCCAATCCAGCTGTTCGACGGGGTGCCGATACCGCCATCGGCGAACACCCTTACCCTCGCGCCGCGGGGTCCGGACTCTGACCCAGAATGACGCGCACGCGCCGCCAACCCGGGCGGCGGTCATTTTGCCATGGGAACGTCCGATTGGGGGGGTAGGCCTTCGATCGGCCGAAGCGCGTCTGGCCGAGGCAATTGGTCTGGCGGCCTCGATTGAACTTGTGGTGGTGCACAGCGCCATTCTGCCATTGCGCGCCAAACGGTCTTCGAGCCTGCTTGGCTCCGGGCAGATCGAGGCACAGGGCGAAGCGCTGAAGGAACAGGACGTCGCGGTCGCGATTATCGATGCGCAGTTGTCGCCGGTGCAGCAGCGCAATCTGGAAAAAGCCTGGGGTTGCAAGGTGATCGACCGCACCGGGCTGATTCTGGATATTTTCGGGGCGCGGGCACGGACCAGCGAAGGCGCGTTGCAGGTCGAGTTGGCCCATCTGGACTATCAACGTAGCCGGCTGGTGCGGTCCTGGACCCATCTTGAACGCCAGCGCGGCGGGTTCGGGTTTCTCGGCGGCCCTGGCGAAACCCAGATCGAGGCCGATCGACGGTTGATCGGGGACCGCATCGTGCGGTTGAAGAAGGAACTCGAACAGGTGCGGCGCACACGGTCGCTGCATCGGTCGGCGCGCAAGCGTGTGCCTTTTCCGATTGTGGCGCTGGTGGGCTACACCAATGCCGGCAAATCGACCCTGTTTAACGCGCTGACCGGCGCCGAGGTGGTGGCACGCGACCAGTTATTTGCAACCCTCGACCCGACCATGCGCGGTTTGCGCCTGCCATCCGGCCGGCAGATCATCCTGTCCGACACCGTCGGCTTCATCAGCGAATTGCCAACCGAACTGGTGGCCGCCTTCCGCGCGACGTTGGAAGAAGTGTCGGAAGCGGATGTGATCCTGCATGTGCGTGATGCCGCCCATCCCGATTCTGACGCCCAGCGCGCCGATGTGCTGGCGGTGCTCAGCGGCATGGTGCGCGATGGGGTGCTCGACGAAGATTGGCGCTCGCGCTGCATTGAGGTGCTGAACAAGGCCGATCTGCTCGGCGGTGTTGACCAGGTTCCGGTGCGACACGACGCTATCGCGGTCTCGGCGATATCCGGCGACGGGCTGGCGCGGCTGGAGGCGGCGATCGACACGCGGATCGCGGCCAGCATGGAAGTCAGCCAGTACGATCTGTTGGCGAGCGATGGCGCCGCCCTCGCCTGGCTTCACCAACACGGCGAGGTGATCGGGCGCGAGGATGACGGCGAGAAAATCCGCATGCGGGTCCGGTTGCGCCCCGAGGACCGGATGCGGTTTGAGGCCGATCGTGCTTGATGCGCTGCGGACTGGGAGCTGGCTGACACCGGCCCGCGCGCGGGCCTACCCGGTATTGCTGGTGGCGGTTTTCGTGGTTGGAATAATTGCGGCGCTGGCCACCGCAAACGGCATGATCGATACCACCGGACGCCCGCTTGGTAGCGATTTCAGCATGCTATGGGCAACCGGGCAGAGCGTGCGAGACGGCGACCCGGCACTGCCCTATGATCTGGCGCGGTTTGCGAATTTGCAGCGTCGGATTTTTGGTGCCGAAACGCCAATTCTTGGCTGGCATTATCCGCCGTATTTCCTCGCCGTGGCAGCCCTGGTGGCGACTTTGCCCTATATCTCGGCGCTGCTGGTCTGGCAGGGGGCGACGCTCGCGCTCTATGCCGCAACGATTTACCGCATCCTGCCGGATCGCTGGGTCGTAATGGCAGCCCTTGGCTTTCCCGGCGTCATCATCAATATCGGGCATGGTCATAATGGTTTTCTGACCGCATTTCTGCTTGGCGGCGGGCTATTGGCGTTGGATCGTCGGCCCTGGGTTGCGGGGGTGTTCTTCGCGCTGCTGGCCTATAAGCCGCAATTTGCCATTGTGCTGCCGATCGCCTTGCTTGCCGACAAACGCTATATCGCCTTTGTTTCGGCAGCGATCGGGGTGGCGGCGATAACGCTGGTCAGCGTCTGGGTGTTCGGGGTGCAATCCTGGCTCGCCTTCCGCACGAGCCTGGATTTCACCCGAACGATCGTTCTGGAGCACGGCAGTACCGGCTGGCAGAAAATCCAAAGCAGTTTTGCGGCCGTTCGTGGGTTGGGCGGCAGTATTGAGCTCGCGTACGCGGTGCAGGGCGCGGTCACGATTGCCGTAGTGGTGGGGGTTGGCTGGCTTTGGCACAGCAAGTCCAACCGCCGGCTGCAATATGCAGCGCTGATCGTCGGCGCCTTGCTGGCGACACCCTATGTGCTTGATTACGACATGGTGGTGCTGGCCCCCGCGCTCGCGTTCCTGTTGGCACATGGGCGTGACCTAGGGTTTCGGCCATGGCAGAAAACCCTGATGGCGGTGGTCTATGTCGCGCCGTTCGTCACCCGGATGGTGGCCGAGGCAACGCTGGTGCCGCTCGGGCTGCTGGCAATGCTGGGGTTGTTTGCAATGGTGATCGGGCGGGCCTGGGGGGATTTGCGGCAGCGAACCGCTGCCGCTTCAGCCTCCCATGCGTGATCAATGCCAGGATTGTGCGGCTTTACCTTGCGATGCTCACCGCCGCGTCGTAACACTCCTATCCAAAATATGCCCTGTGTGAGGAAGACGTCGATGTTCCACGGCTCCAACGTCGCTTTGATTACCCCGATGCGCGCTGACGGCTCGTTAGACGAAAAAAAATTCGCGGAATTCTGTGACTGGCAAATCAAGGAAGGCACGAACGGGCTGGTGCCGGGCGGGACGGCGGGCGAATCCCCGACGTTGAGCCGTGCCGAGCATAAGCGGGTGGTGGAAATCGCGGCCGA
>JACMOQ010000280.1 GCA_014377905.1 Acetobacteraceae bacterium
GCGGCCAGGAGCAGGACAAAAGCTGCCAGAATCGTTGGAAGGATCCGCATGCGCCAATTTCGTCCACATCGGCGATGCCGGCAAGCTAATCCGCCGCGAGCGCCGGCATTTTCAGCTTTTCGGGGGCCGGGCCACCGGCCATCCAGTCCAGCAGTTCAACTGTATGGACAATTGGCAACGCCTCGCCCGCCAGTTGGGTCATGCAGCCGATATTGCCGGCGGCGATCAAATCGGCACCGGTGGCGGCCAGATTACCAAGTTTGCGCGCCCGCAACTGGTCGGCGATTTCAGGTTGCAGAATGTTGTAGGTGCCGGCCGAACCGCAGCAAATATGCGCCTCGGCGGGTTCAACAATCTTGAAGCCGGCCTGACGCAGCAAAGTCTTGGGTGCCTCGGTGACTTTCTGACCGTGCTGCAGGGAACAGGCGGAATGATAGGCGACGGTCAGATCGGCCGCGGGGCGGCTCGCGGCGTAGCCAATCCGCAGCAGGTATTCGCTGATGTCGAGCGCCAATTCGGCGATTCGCGCGGCTTGCTTGGGCCAGACGCCAAGCTCGGCACGGAACATGAAGCCGTAATCCTTGACCGTGGTGCCGCAGCCCGAGGCGTTGATGACGATCGCATCCAGGCCCTCGCCGTCCAGTTCGCCGGACCAGGCGGCGATGTTGGCGCGGGCGGCGTCCATCGCCGGGTCGTGCTTGCCCATGTGGTGGGCCAATGCGCCGCAGCAGCCGGCGCCCTTGGCGACCACAACCTCGATCCCCATCCGGGTCAGCAGGCGGATGGTGGCGTCGTTAATGGCGGGGTCGAGGACTTGCTGGGCACAGCCGGCAAGCAACGCCACCCGCCCCCGGCGTGGGCCGATCGCGCGGAAAATCTGGGGGATGACGGCCGCATTGGCGGGCAGGTTGGCGGGCGTCATACGCAGCATTGCATGCAGGCGTTTAAACACCAGCGGGCCGCGGGGCAACAGCCTGGCAAAGGGCCGTGCGAGGCGGGCCGCCAACAACGCCATGCGCATCAGCCCCGGGCGCGGCAACACCGTCGCCAGCACGCGGCGCAGCGCCCGATCATGCCAAGGGCGGACATACGTCGCCTCGATATGGGTGCGGGCGTGATCCACCAGATGCATGTAGTTCACCCCCGACGGGCAGGTGGTCATGCAGGACAGACACGACAGGCAGCGATCGACATGGCGCACCACCTCCTCGGTCGCGTCGCGGCCGCTTTCGAGCATGTCCTTGATCAGATAAATCCGCCCGCGCGGCGAATCGAGTTCGTCGCCCAACAACAGGAAGGTCGGGCAGGTGGCGGTGCAAAAGCCGCAATGGACGCAGGTGCGCAGGATCTGGTTGGAACTCGCGGTGTCGGGATCGCGCAGTTGGTCAGCGGTGAAATTGGTTTGCATCGCTAGGCTCCGGCGACCATGCGGCCAGGGTTGAGGATGCCGCGCGGATCGAAAGCGGCTTTGACCCGCGCGCCAATCGCGGCCATCGCGGGCGGCCCCGGCGGGATCACGGCCACGGCACTTCGCCACGGATCGGGGGCACGCATCACGGTCCACACCCCGCCAGCCGCGCTTGTGGCGGCTTCGACCGCATGGTGGGCAGCCGCAGTCGCCGGGCCGGAAACCCAGACCAGTCCGCCACCCCAGTCGAGCATGCAGGTCGCACCGATCGCCTGCATGGCGTCAACAATTCCAGCGCCTTGCGACGGACGGACCGAGATTTTCCAGATCGCGCCCGGCGCGTGAACGAGCGGCGACACATTGCCGATATCGGTCCAAAGCGCTGCGCTCGCCGCATCGTCAAGCATTTCAACGGCCCCGAATTCCGCCAATTCAGCGCGCAGTCTTTCGCTGCGATAGGCAACCGACGGTGCAAAATCCTCGAGCCGCGCCAGGGTGACATTGCCGCCGAGCCCGCCCAGCGACGGCACAAGCGCGGCCAGATTGCCCGGCAGCCAGGCAGCACCGGACACCGCGTAGGGCGAGCCAAGTGCGGCAGACAGCGCGGCGACCGCCTCGGCTGGGTGCTGCCCCTTCAACACCAACGTCGCACGGCGTTCCGGGGCAGGCAGGACCTTCAACGTCACTTCGGTGATGACAGCGAGGGTGCCGTGGCTGCCAGACAGCAGCTTGCAGACATCAAGCCCGGTGACATTCTTCAGCACCCGCCCGCCGGCGCGCAGGATTTCGCCGCGCCCATTAACCGCACGCAGCCCCATCACATGATCGCGCATCGCGCCCCAGGCGACCCGGCGCGGGCCGGACAAATTGGTCGCGACCGCGCCACCGATGGTGCCGGGTTGATCGCTGCCCAGCAACGCGCCGAGTTCCGGCGGCTCGGCGATCAGATGCTGGCCATTTTTGGCCACCACCGTGCGCAATTCAGCAATCGTCGTGCCGGCACGGGCGGAAATCACCAATTCGTTAGGCGAATAGAGCGTGACCCCGGTGAGGCCGGCGGTGGACAAGGTGGCGGCCGCCTGAACAGGGCGCAGCATGGCAAGCTTGCTGCCGTGACCCTGAATGGCGAGCGGGCCGGCAGCGTGTTGGATGGCGGCGACGATGCCGGCTTCGTCGGTCGGGATCATGCCGCGCGCAAAGCGGCCGTTAGCGGGAAAACCTTGTTGGCATTTAATAGCCAGCCCGGATCGAAGGCCGATTTCAAACGGCGCTGCTGGTCCAACTCGATCTCGGTGAACTGCACCCCCATCAGATCGCGCTTTTCAACGCCAACGCCGTGCTCGCCAGTCAGGCAGCCGCCGACCTCAACGCACAGCTTGAGGATGTCGGCGCCGAACGCCTCGGCTTTATGGAAACTGCTTGGGTCATTGGCGTCGAACATGATCAGCGGGTGCAGATTGCCGTCCCCGGCATGGAAGATGTTGGCGACCTGCAGGCCGTAGCTCGCGCTCATCTCGCCAATCCGGCGCAGCACCGCGGGCAATTGGCTGGTCGGGATGGTGCCGTCCATGCAGAGATAATCGGGAGAAATCCGCCCGACCGCGCCGAACGCGCCCTTGCGGCCTTTCCAGATCGCGGCCGACTGTTCCGCACTTTCCGCGACCTTCAGGCTGATCGGGTCGTGGCGCGCGCAAATTGCGCTGATCCGGCCGAGCAGATCATCCTGTTCGGCAACGCTACCTTCGACCTCGATGATCAGCATCGCTTCCGCGTCGAGCGGATAGCCGGCATGGGCAAACGCCTCACAGGCATGGATCGCCGGGCGGTCCATGAATTCGAGCGCGACGGGGATAATGCCGGATGAAATAATCGAGTCGACGCAGGCGCCGGCGATTTCGTTGGACTTGAACGCCGCAAGCATCGCCCGCGCGCCTTCCGGGCTGCGCAAAATCCGCACCGTGACCTCGGTCACAATCGCCAATTGCCCCTCGCTACCAGTCAGCAGGCCAAGCCAGTCGAGCCCGGCCGCATCGAGATGGGCGCCGCCAATATCGACGATCTGGCCATCGACAGTCACGATCTTCAGGCCGAGCAGGTTGTTGGCGGTGACCCCATAGCGCAAGCAATGCGCGCCGCCGGAATTCATGTTGACGTTACCGCCGATCATGCAAGCCAACTGGCTCGACGGATCGGGGGCGTAGAAAAACTGGCGGGCGGATACCGCTTGGGTGATGCCGATATTGGTGACGCCGGCCTGCACCACAGCGCAGCGATCGGCGTAGTCGATGTCGAGGATGCGGTTCATCCGCATCAGCCCAAGGACCACCGCATCTTCCATCGGCAGCGCGCCGCCCGACAAGGACGTTCCCGCGCCGCGCGGCACCACGCGCACGCCTCCACTTGAACAGAAGGCCATGATTGCGGCCACTTGTTCGGTGGTTTCGGGCAACACCACTGCCATGGGCGTCTGCCGATAGGCGGACAGGCCGTCGGTTTCGTATGGCTTTAACCGCAGCGGTTCGGCAATTACGCCGCTTTCCGGCAACAGGCGACGCAAGCCAGCGACAATGCTGTCGCGGCGGGCGAGCACGCCATGGAGAGGTTCCGGTTGTTCGATCATCCCGCGTCCCCCGGCAAATTAGGGGGTCAAAAAATTTTTCGGCTTCTTTTTGTTCTCAAAAAGAAGCCCCTTACGTTAACCCTGGCGGCACTTCATGCGCGGGTTTTTCTTGTTGATCACGTAGACGCGACCACGGCGGCGCACGACGCGGCAATTTTTGTCGCGGACTTTGGCCGCCTTCAGACTGTTACGGATCTTCATGACAAACGACCTAGGGTGATCTGTGGAATAGAGGGCGCTGCCTAAAGGCTGGCACTGTGCAAGTCAAGCTTGGGGCCGGAACTTCACCTGGCGGTGCGTTGCGCGGTAACCCTGAAACAACACTGAAAAATTAGTGCGGCGCCGGCGTTACCTTGGCGTGCACCGCGCCGAGCACATGCCAGCGCACCAACCGGATGACACCGCTATGTATCAGGCGGATGCGCCGGGTCCACAACTCGGCTTCGTGCACAATCGCCGAGGCTTCCGCTGGCGATGGTTTGGTGCCCCCCATGCCGCGCACCAGGTCCTTCCAGCCGCGCAAACAAAGTTGCATGTGGCGCGCTGAAATATCTTCCACCACCCGGACATCAAAGCCAAGCCGGGCCAGCGCGCGCGTAATCGCGGGCTCGGAGTGCAGGCCCGGCGATCGCCCTTCCAGACGGCACCAGGCGGCAATTGCCGGGTCGGTCGGATCGAGTGGCGCTGTGGCGACAAACTCCGCCATCACAATCTGGCCATGCGCTTTCAATGCCAGGCTGATCGCCCCGAGAAACGGTTCAATAGGGGCCGCGCGAATTGTATCGAGCACAACCGCATGGTGACAAAAATTCGTGCGGAATTGCGGTGCCAGGGGATCGAACAGTTCGACCGTCGCGCGTTTGGTCACGGCCGGCCCCGCCAGGCGCAGATGTTCGACCGCAGCCGCTTGCAATTGGGGATCGGCCTCATAACCCACCACCCAGGCACCAAACTCAGTGACCATAAGGGCTGCAACCCCGCCCGCGCCGGCACCCAGCAACAGAACCGTCGCCGCCGACGACAGACCGATCGGCGTGGCGAGATGCTTGGCTTCATTCCCGCCGCCCGCGGTTATGTAACCATCGCCCCATAAATGTTGTGCCACCAGCAGGCGGGACGCGTTCCAATGCACCAATGACGGGGTAGATGGCGGTCCAGCCCCCGCCACAGGCCCCGCCGCGAGGGCCTTATCGTGATCGGGACTGCCGCCCGGTTCTGGGCTGGCCGGGTGACTGAATGCCTGACTAAGCCAGGCACGGAATGAGGGTAAATGCATCGGATTGTGCCTGCTCGGACAGCAGACCATGCGCCGTTGAGGTTAAACTATCCTTAGCTTGACGGCGCGATGCAGCGGGAGGATGTCGCAGCCGACATAGGAGATACCGATGCCCCCACAAGATCAGGCCGCCTTGCGCCCCAACCGTCCGTCCAATGCGGCGCTGGGTTTCATCGGCATCTGCTTTGCCGTGGTTGGGCTGGTCGGGATCATGGCGAGCGCCATTGCCCCGTTGCCGCTGGAACGCGCGCTGCAACGCCAGGCCACCCTGGATGCGGTGCTGGTTGCCGCGGCCGGGGCCGATCCGGCGAGCGCGTTGGAAAAACTTCGCACCCGCCTCGCCGACAGCGCGGCCGCGATCCTGCCCAAGGGCCAGGTTGGCGGCCTTGCCGAGATCACCGCAAGGGTAGCCGCAGAGCGCGGGGCGATGCTGGCACGGTTTGAGACTGAGCAGGCGGAGCTGACCTTGCGACTGCGGCTGCTGATTGGCGTGGTGAGTTTGATGGGGGCCGGGTTCGGGATTGCGGTCGCAGCGATGCCACGGGGGCGGTGAAGGAGGGGAGGATCGGGCCACTCAGGATGGACCTTGCTCGCAATCGGGGCGAGATCGGCAACCCCTTATTCGAAAAAGTCTTCGTCAACCTTTTTGATGTGGAGAACCTCTTCGACCCGACACCCGACATTGTGCCGGAGCATGAGACGCGTGAGTTGCTCGCCGTCGACCAAGACAATCCGCTTGCTCAGAAACTCCGCCGTCTCTCTCGCTGAAGGGGAGAAGGTTGAGGTGGTGACGAATAGACCTTTTGTCGCCTTGTGCCGATCAAGACTACCGAAGAAGTCACGGATTGCACCGGCCCCGATGTTATTACCCTCCGCATAGCGCTTCTCCTGGATGTACACGCGATCAAGTCCGAGCGCATCCTGATCGATCACACCGTCGACGCCATCATCACCGCTACGTCCGAGCGCGCGGCCAGCATCGACCGCTGGCCCACCATATCCCATGCTCAAAAGCAGGTTGACGATTAGGCGCTCAAAAAAAGCTGGTGGCGCGGCACGGACGCGGTCAAGGAGATCCGACGCGAGCGTTAGTTCGATCTGCTTGTGCGCGATCCGCATGACTTCGTCAGGTGTTTCGGCTTGGTTGTTGACGAAAACTGGCTCGGCGGGTGCCGCTGCCGTTGCGGTGCTTTCCGCCGACCGCTCTTTGAACTGACGGAACTCTGCAAACTGGATCAGAAATTCGTTATCGATGCGCACTGGATGGGAGGCGATCACCTGTTGCCCGCGTGCGGTGATCTTGAAATGGCCCCGCCTTGTGCCTTCTATCAGCCCCGCTTTGTTCAGATAGGTTTTTGCCCAATGGACGCGGTTGCCAAATAGGGTTTGCTTGCCTGACGGCAAAAGCTGCGCGCGCTCGTCAGGCGTGAGCTTCAATTCATCCGCGAGGCGATTCACGGCATCACCGACGCGAACCTCGCCACTAGTTGAGATTGTGAGAACGGGTAGCATCAGAGATTGGTAATCAGGAACGGGCATGCACCAAACCTACAGGCTCATAAAACCGAATCAAGAGACAACTCGCCTCCTCTTCATATATAACAATGTCTTTCATAGTATAATTAGAAATCCGATCATTTTACGATTTGCTAGATTGATCAGGTTTCCAGGTATCTCGCCGGGTTGCAATGCCTGGAAGTTCAACCCACGGGGCTCGTCTTGGCTAAAGAAGTGGAAAGTGCGGGACAATCTCTGAAGCGAGCCGCTACGTCGTCGTCTGTGAAGCGCCGGCTCCTCGGCGACTTTCGATCTTTGTCAGCGAAGGCCTGCCCTGTTGCCTGGGTTGTGCGCATGGATTGTCAGTTTCC
>JACMOQ010000281.1 GCA_014377905.1 Acetobacteraceae bacterium
GCATCGGCATGTCGGGAATCGCCGAAGTCATGGCCAATCTGGGCTTTGCGGTGCAGGGCTCGGACAGCGCCGAGGGCTATGTCATCGCCGGCTTGCGCGAAAAGGGCATCACCGTCTTCATCGGCCAGAATGCCGACAATGTCGCCAATGCCGCCGTGCTGGTCACTTCGACGGCGATCAGGCCCGATAACCCCGAAGTCGTCGCCGCCCGTGCCAAGCGCATCCCCATTGTGCGCCGCGCCGAAATGCTCGCCGAACTGATGCGGCTGCGCTGGGCCATCGCCGTCGGTGGCAGCCATGGCAAGACCACCACGACATCGATGGTGGCCGCTGTCCTCGAAGCCGCGCGGCTCGATCCGATGGTGATCAATGGCGGCATCATCGAAGCCTGTGGCAGCAACACCCCCCTCGGCGACGGCGAGTGGATGGTGGTCGAGGCCGATGAAAGCGACGGCACGTTCCTGCGCTTGCCGGCGACGATTGCGGTGGTGACCAACATGGACCCCGAACATCTCGATCATTGGGGCACCGCGGAGGCCATGCTCGGCGGCTTCGAGCAGTTCGTGCAGAACGTACCGTTCTACGGTTTCGCGGTGCTGTGCATCGACCATCCCGCCGTGCAGCAGATGATCCCGCGCCTGTCAGATCGCCGGATTATCACGTACGGATTTTCGCCGCAGGCCGATGTGCGCGGCGAACGCCTGAACGCCGATACCAATGGCTCGACCTTTCATGTCGGGGTCACCGACAGGGTTACCGGCCGCACCAAGCAAATGGGACCGTTCCGTCTGCCGATGGTCGGTCAGCACAATGTCTCCAACGCCTTGGCGGCGATCGCGATCGCGGTTGAGATGGATATCGACGCCGACAGCATCAAATCCGCGTTTCTCGGTTTCAAGGGCGTCAAGCGCCGCTTCACCCGCACCGGCGATGCGGGCGGCATCGTGGTCATCGATGATTACGGCCACCACCCGGTCGAAATCGCCGCCGTCCTCAAAGCCGCCCGCCAGACTGGGGCCAACAACGTCATCGCGGTGGTGCAACCGCACCGCTACACTCGCCTGTCATCGCTGTTCAGTGAGTTCTGCACCTGCATGAACGAAGCCGGCACGGTCATCGTGGCTGATGTCTATGCCGCCGGCGAGCCACCGATTGAAGGTATCAACCGCGACGCCCTGGTCGAGGGTTTGCGCGCCAGCGGCCATCGCAGCGTGGTGCCTCTGACAAGCCCGGCCGATCTAGCCGAAATGGTCCATGCGATCGCCAAGCCAGGCGATCTGGTGGTGTGCCTTGGTGCCGGCAACATCACCGCCTGGGCCCAGGCGCTGCCAGCGCAATTGGCCGCCTTGCAAGGCCCCAGGGTTCAGAAGCGATGATCGCCGATCCCGCAACCCTGCATCTTCTGGATCGCCTGCCGGCCTTGCGTGGCCGGGTGCAAGCCGATGCACCGCTTGGCCCGACAACCTGGTTTCGTGTTGGCGGCCCCGCCGAGGCGCTGGTGCGACCGGCCGATGTCGATGATCTGCGCCATTTCCTTGCCAATCTGCCGCTCGATATCAGTGTCACCACCATTGGTGCGGCATCGAACCTGATTATCCGTGACGGCGGCGTGCATGGCGTGGTCCTGCGCCTGACACGCGGCTTTACGGCGATTGAGGCCGACGCCGATGGCGTGGTCGCCGGCGCTGGTGCGTTGGATGCAACGGTTGCCGAACACGCCGCCGCCGCCGGCCTCGACGGCCTCGCCTTCCTGTGCGGCATTCCTGGCAGTATTGGCGGCGCGGTCGCGATGAATGCAGGTGCCTATGGCGGTGACATCGCCGGATGCCTCGACTGGGCCGAGATCGTGACGCGGGACGGCACATTGCACCGGCTGACCGCTGGCGAGATCGGCTTGGCTTACCGCCATGCCAGCCTGCCACCTGAAGCAGTGGTGGTCCGTGCCCGCCTCCGTGCCCGTGCAGGCGTCCCGCAGATGATCGCGGCCGAAATGGCAGAAATTCGCGCTGCCCGCGACGCCAGCCAGCCGGTCCGCGCCCGCACTGGCGGCTCCACTTTCCGCAACCCGCCCGACATGAAGGCATGGGAGTTGATCGACAGCGTCGGTGGCCGTGGCCTTACACGCGGCGGCGCCCAGGTATCGGAAAAACACTGCAATTTCCTGATCAATACCGGCAACGCCACCGCCGCCGATATCGAAGGCCTTGGCGAAGATCTGCGCCGCCGGGTGCGGGCCGCCAGCGGGGTTGACCTGCACTGGGAAATTCGTCGCCTCGGGGTGCCGGCATGACCCGGGTCGCGGTCCTGTTCGGCGGCATGTCCGCCGAGCGCGAGGTCAGCCTGTCATCGGGCCGTCAGGTGATCGCCGCCTTGCGCGTCGCCGGCTACGACGTCACCCCGGTTGAGGTCGGCAGCGATCTGGCCGCGGTGTTGCGCGCCCTCGATCCGCGCCCCGATGTGGTGTTCAACGCTTTGCATGGCCGGTTTGGCGAAGATGGCGCAATCCAGGGTGTGCTGGACTGGCTCGCCATCCCCTACACCCATTCTGGGGTCCGGGCCTCGGCGGTGGCAATGGACAAGGCGGCCGCCCGCGCGGTGTTCCAGGCCGCCGGATTGCCGGTGGCACGTGGCGCGGTGATCGCTGTCGCAACGCTGGAACATGCCGATCCGTTCCCATTTCCCTATGTCATCAAGCCGATCAACGAAGGATCATCCGTCGGCGTCGAGATCATGCGCGATGGCGGCAATCGCCGTGCCGAGGTTGCAGCCAACTGGCGCTTCGGCCCCGATGCGCTGGTCGAGGAATTCATTCCCGGCCGCGAGCTAACCGTGGGGGTGATGGGCAATCAGGCACTCGACGTGACCGACATCACCTCGGCTAATCTGTTTTATGATTACGAAGCCAAATACGCCGAGGGTGGCTCACGCCACATCATTCCGGCCGCCATCCACCCGGCGATTTACCAGCAGGCCAAGGACGTGGCCCTTGCCGCCCATCGCGCCTTGGGCTGTCGGGGCGCGACGCGGTCGGATTTTCGCTACGACGACACCGCCGGTGAACCTGGTCGTTTGATCCTGCTGGAAGTCAACACTCAGCCTGGCCTCACCCCGACCTCGCTGCTGCCCGAACAAGCGGCCCATCACGGCGTGGACTTTCCCAGTCTGTGCGCCTGGATGGTGGAGAATGCGTCATGTCGCGGGTAAAATCGCCGCGCACTGACGGTGCTGCGCCACGCCGGCGCACCGGTCCGGTGCCAATGGCCCAGGGTGTCGATCCCATGGAGGAACCGAAAGCGGCGTCGGCGTGGGCGATGCCCGACCGGCCGAGCCGCGGCCGGCTGATCTGGCGCCGCACCCGTGCCCAGCTGCGCACGGTTTTGCTGGTGGTGCTGGTGCTGGCGGGCGGCGCGCTGGCGGTTACCGGCTTTCAGTCGCTCGGGCGGGGCGCCGATTTCGGCGAAAAGCTTGGCGATCTTGGTGCGCGCGCCGGCCTCAAAGTGACTGACATCGTGCTCGAGGGCCGCGACAAAACCCCGCTGCCCGCGATCGCGCGCGCCCTGAGCATCCGCAAGGGCGATCCGATTTTGGCGTTTTCGCCGCGTGATGCCCAGAAGCGGCTTGAAGCGATCAAGTGGGTGAAATCGGCCACCGTGCTGCGCCGCCTGCCCGGCACTATCGTCGTGCAGCTCGCCGAACGGAGTCCGTTTGCGATTTATCAGGAAAATCGCGCCTGGGTCTTGATCGATCGGGCTGGCGAGGTGCTGGATGATGACGTTTCGGCGTTCTCCGGCGAACTCCTGCTCGTCGCCGGCGAGGGCGCCAAAAAAGCGGCGGCCGATCTGATTGACGCGCTGGCGACCCAGCCAAGCGTGCAGGCTCGGGTCGAATCGGCGACCTGGATCGGGGGGCGGCGCTGGAATTTGCAGATCAAGGGCGGCACCGAGGTGCTGCTGCCGGAAGGTGCGGCGATGGTCGCTCTCGCACGATTGGTGGAGCTTCAGGCGAGTCACGCAGTGCTCGACCGCGCGCTCAAGCTCGTCGACCTGCGTCTGCCCGACCGGCTGACGCTGCGGCCCAATACCGAGTCCAAGACGCCGCCCGCCACCCCGCCCACTACCGCAAGCCAGACCGGGAGAAAGACGTGAACGAAATTCCGCGCCGCTTGCTGCCGCAATCCCCCAAAGCCAGTGCGCCGGGTGATCCGCCGCGCGGCAAACCCCGTCAGTCCGGTGCGTTCGGGGTGCTTGATATCGGCACCAGCAAAATCACCTGCGCGATCGGGCGTAGCGAGTCTGATCTCAGTCTGCGAGTTATCGGCTTTGGCTGGCAGAAAGGTCGCGGGGTGCGGGCAGGGGCGGTGATCGACATTGCCGAGGCCGAACGTGCGATCCGGGCCGCTGTCGGCCAGGCCGAGGAAGAGGCCGGGGTGCGTCTGCGTACCGTGACGGTGAACCTTTCCTGCGGCCAGCCGCGCAGCCATGTGCTGAATTTGCAGGCCCATATCGGTGGTCGTGCCGTGGTGCAGGCCGATATCACGCGCATGCTGCTTGATGCGCGCACCCGGATGTCGTCCGAGGGTCGCACTCTGATCCATTCATTGGCGCTCGATTTCGCCGCCGACGACAGCGAAGGGCTGGATGACCCGCGCGGCCTGTTCTGCGACAGCCTATCCGGTCGGGTGCACGTGATCGATGCCGCGACCACCGCTTTGCGCACCTTGGATGCCTGCCTCGCGCGCGGCGACCTCGAAATTAGCGAGTTGGTGGCAGCCCCTATGGCGGCGGCGCAAGCTGTGCTGGATCGGGACGAACGCCAACTCGGTGTGACCGTGCTCGACATGGGTGGCGGCACCACCGGCATGGCGGTCTATACCAACGGGCATCTGCAATAC
>JACMOQ010000282.1 GCA_014377905.1 Acetobacteraceae bacterium
TCACCATGCGCGGATCAATGCAGGACAGCAGCATCGAGTCAAACACCGCGCCATCGGCAGCACGCACCGCACCGGGGATCAGCAGTGGGGCGGCGACCAGGCCCGCGAGAACTGCGCGGCGGGAAACGCCCTGCCCACCGGGAAAGCCCGCCGGCAAACAGCAGGCGCAAGAAATACCATGAGTTTGGGTTGTCATCATTGAAGTTCCTCCCGATTGATTATGCAAATATTAACAACGCGGTGCCGGGCACGCAACTGCAATCGATGCCCCACCTAACCTCACATGCCGGAGGTTAAGGCTTCGTTCCCGCCACCGCCTTTTTCACCCGCAGCCGCCGCAGTCGACGCGCATCAGCCTCCAACACCCGAAATTCGATCCCCGATGGATGGCTCAGCACTTCCCCCCGCGTGGGAACTCGGCCAGCGAGGGCGAAGACCAGTCCGCCGATCGTATCAATATCCGCCGCCCGCTCGTCGTCGGTCAGCACGGGCCCCATGCGTTCCTCGAAGGCTTCGATCGGCAGGCGCGCATCGATGTCGAACGTGCCGTCAGGCCGCTCGGTGATCATTGGTCCGGCCACTTCATCATGTTCATCGGCGATGTCGCCGACAATTTCCTCGACCAGGTCTTCGATCGTCACCAGCCCGTCAATGCCGCCATATTCATCGACCACCAGCGCCAGGTGCATCCGTGCCTGGCGCATTTGCAGCAGCAGTTCGAGCACCGGGATTTGCGGCGCCACCAGCAAGGGTTTGCGCATGATCGCTTCGAGCTTGAATGCCTCGGGACGGCCGACATAGGCATAGACATCCTTGATATGGACCATGCCGATAATGTCATCGAGTTGTTCGCGGTAAACAGGCAGGCGCGAATGGCCTTCCAAGCGCAATTGCTCCAACGCCTGATCAAGCGGCACATCAGCGGCCATTGCCACGATATCGGCGCGCGGCACCATCACGTCATCAGCCGACATGCCACGCAGACGCAGCACGTTGGCGATCAGCGCGCGTTCCTGCCGGTCAAGATCGGGCAATTCGCCGGGGGTATCCGGCGCGTCCTCGGCTTCCTGGACCAGTTCGGCGATGCTATCGCGCAAATTATGGTCCGGCGCCCGACGACCAAGCCGGGTGCGGATGCGGCCGATAATGCCCGCGCGGGTGCCGCTCATCGGCGGGCCCACGGGTTGGGCACGCCGAGGCGGGCGAGCAGGCGGGTTTCGCGCATTTCCATTGCCCGCGCATCGCCGGCGCGATCATGGTCATAGCCTTGCAGATGCAGAATGCCGTGGATCACCAGATGGGCCAGATGGTCACCGGGCCGTTTGCCGTCGCGCTTGGCTTCGGCGGCAACGACGCCCGATGCCAGGATGATGTCGCCAGGCTCGAAGGTCAGCACGTTGGTCGGCTTGTCGCGGCCGCGATGGCGCGCGTTGAGCCGGCGGACGGTGGCGTTGTTGGCCAGCAGGATATTGGCACCGCCGCCCGCCATAGCCGCCGCACGGCGGGCAATGGCTTGGGGGGTGCGAACCAGGCGAAACCAGCCTGGGTCCTCGACGCTCACGCTGATCCCCACCGAAGTGGGGCGACTAGAAAAACTCGGGTCCATTTACCTGCCTGTTGCATCCGACCTGCGCGCGCTGGTTTCCTTTTCGGCCGCCGCGCGGGCATCATAGGCTTCGACAATGCGTCCGACCAGCGGGTGGCGCACGATGTCACCACGATCGAAACGGTTAACGGCAATGCCAGGCACACCTTCGAGCGTGTCGAGCGCGTCGCGTAGACCGGAACGAATGCCGGTCGGCAGATCGATCTGCGACAGATCGCCGGTGATCACCATCCTTGTGCCCTCGCCCATCCGGGTCAGGAACATCTTCATTTGCACCGCAGTGGTGTTCTGCGCTTCGTCCAAAATCACGAACGCATGGGCCAAAGTGCGACCGCGCATGAACGCCAGGGGCGCCACTTCGATTTCCCCGCGCTCCATCCGCTTGGTCACCTGATCGCCCGGCAGCATGTCGGCGAGCGCGTCGTAAAGCGGGCGCAAATAGGGATCGACCTTTTCCTTCAGGTCACCGGGCAGGAACCCGAGCCGTTCGCCAGCCTCAACCGCCGGGCGTGACAGCACGATGCGATCGACCTTGCCGGAAATTAGCATCGCGACGGCCTGGGCAACCGCGAGATACGTTTTGCCAGTGCCGGCTGGGCCGATGCCGAAAACCATTTCGTGCTTCGACAGCAAATCCATGTAGCGCGACTGGCCAGGGCTGCGCGGGCCAACAGCACCGCGCCGCGTGTGGATCGCCGGCAGATCAGACAGCGGCAGACGCGGATCGTCGGCGTCGCTCATCCGGATCGCGGCATCGATATCGCTGGCGCCAATCGGCTCGCCCCGTTCGATGCGGCGGTAAAGATCGGTCAACGCGGTTTGCGCCTGCTCCACCCTGGCCGCATCCCCGGCAATCGCCACCCGGTTGCCTCGGCACGACAATCGAACCCCGAGCCCTTGCTGCAATCGCACCAAATGGCGGTCATGGTCGCCAAGCAACACGGCGAGCAGCGCGTTGTTGTCGAAATGCAAGGTGACGGCGCGGCTGTCAGCCTGCAACGGGCGGGGCGCGGGGGCGGCGATGATTTGGGTCAAGCTTGGACTAACTCCTCAACAAGGGTTCCAGCGAGAGAGCTCGGTTTGCCGATGACAATGCGCACCGGAATTTCACGCCCGATCAGATCGGCCGGGCCGTCGAGATGCACCGGTTGCAACCACGGAGACCGGCCGCCGATTTGCCCGGGGCGGCGGCCGGCGCCAGTGATCAAGACCGGCATGGTCTGGCCTTCAACGGGCAAGTTAAATTCGGCCTGTTGTTGCCGCAACAAGGCTTGCAGGATTTGCAGGCGGCGGTCCTTGTCGGCCTCGGGCACCTGCATCGGCGCGCCGGCGGCGGGGGTGCCGGGGCGGGGGGAGTATTTGAAGCTGAACGCCTGGGCAAAGCCCACCGCGCGGACCAGGGCCATTGTGGCCTCGAAATCTGCCTCGGTTTCGCCCGGGTGGCCGATGATGAAATCCGACGATAACGCAATGTCTGGCCGTGCCGCGCGCAGCTTGGCGACCAATGCGATGTAATCGGCCGCCGTATGCCGCCGGTTCATCGCGGCCAGAATGCGGTCCGATCCCGACTGCACCGGCAAATGCAGGAACGGCATCAGTTCGGGAACCTCGCCATGGGCTGCGATCAGATCGTCATCCATGTCCCGCGGATGGGACGTAGTGTAGCGAATGCGGTCCAGGCCCGGCAGTTTCGCCAGCAATCGCACCAGCGTGCCCAGGCTTGTCGGTTGCCCATCGAGGCCAACGCCGTGCCAGGCGTTAACGTTCTGCCCAAGCAAGGTGATCTCGCGGCTGCCTTGCGCCACCAGGCGGCGGGCTTCGGCAATAATCGCGGCCACCGGGCGGCTCATTTCCGCGCCGCGCGTGTAGGGCACCACGCAAAACGAGCAGAATTTGTCGCAGCCTTCCTGGATGGTCAGGAATGCGGTGATGCCCTGGGGCGCGGTGGCTTCGGGCAGATGGTCGAACTTATCCTCGGGCGGGAAATCGGTTTCGATCACCGCCCCGCCGGCACGCGCCGCGCGGGCAACCATTTCGGGCAGTTTGTGATAAGTTTGCGGGCCGAGCACGATATCAACATAAGGTGCGCGGGCGAGGATTTCAGCCCCCTCCGCCTGCGCCACACAGCCCGCCACCGCCAGCACCATTTTGTGCCCGGCTTCAGTGCGCGCGTCCTTCATCACCCGAAGACGGCCGAGCTCGGAAAACACTTTCTCCGCGGCGCGATCGCGAATGTGGCAGGTGTTGAGGATCACCATGTCAGCATCTTCCGGCGTCGCGGACGGCACATACCCCAACGGCGCCAGAACATCGGCCATGCGGCCGCTGTCATAGACGTTCATCTGGCAGCCCCAGGTGATCATGTGCAGGCGCTTGGTCTCGTTCATCGTATGTCCCTTGCCGCATCCCACAAACTTGGGGCGGATAAGGGTGCAGACATCGCTGCCCTGGACCAAAGAATCAAGGTCAAAGCGGTCAATGGCGCATGGGCGGGGCTTGATGCGGCGAGTCTGCCTCCTGTGAATAACCGCAGTTTGGCAGGGGCGGGGGTGGGCTTGTCAAGCGAAAGCGGTGCTCCCTGTGTGAACAATAGGAGTAACCACCCAGCGACTCCTTTTCCCCGGTGCGATCGAGGCATTATTATTACGATATCGTAACAAAAAAGACGTGCAAATTCTCATCTGCCCGAGCCCCAATTTTTACAAGGCGGCTCAAACCACGCCCCTTTCGGCAATCGCGGCAACACCTTACGCGGCCACGCCAACCCGACCGCAGCCTGAGGCTTCTCCCGTTTGCGCCCGCCAAGCTCCACCACCGTCACCGCCCCCGGAACCACATTGCTCGACTTGGGCAGCACCGCCGAAATTGTCGGCTTGGCGAGTATCGCAGGCAGTGCATCAACCGTCAGCATCCGCAAAATCGGCCGCAGCACGCCCCCAGCCCGCGGCACCGCCGCCACAAACGCCGCGAACCCCGGATCAGCCAGCAAATGCTGCAACTGCGATCCATAAGCCCGCGTTTCCCAAACCTGAAATGCCAGCCAGCCCCGACCGTGCGGAACCCGAGGCCGCGCAATCACCTGCGCCGCTACCGTGCGCACGCCAGCCTTACGCGGTGCCCGCAATCTGCCCGCCAACCACAACCCGTAAAGCCGCTCCAGCCGCACCGCCGCCCGCGCCAACCGCCCCCAAACTAGCACCAGAATGGCCGTCATCGCCCGGTCACACGCCGCCCGACCCGCAATCGCGGCACGCAGGTCAGTGAGGATGGCGGTGAAATTTTGCATGGCAGTCATTTATTATAACTTGATAGCAATGTCAAGATTTTTCGTAATTGCCCAGATTCCCTCAATATCGTTGACACGCTTTTCATTTTCGGTTGGTTGCCGCCGCCCAAACACGTCATTGCGAGCCCTTGCGAAGCAATCCATCTTTGTAACCCGGCGGCACCGTGA
>JACMOQ010000283.1 GCA_014377905.1 Acetobacteraceae bacterium
GCTTGTAGCGCTGAAAGGATGATGGAAAAATTGTGCATCTTACGTAAATAAAATAACCAATAAAAATTGTCAAGCTTTCTCCCTTTTCCCCCAGGGTGAATTAGCTGACATCCAAAAAGAATGGTCCAGACTACTGCAAAACCGACGCAATCCATTGGCACATTTGGGGTGAACAGCCCTCATACCCGCTCCCAGATCGCTGCGATCCCTTGCCCGCCACCAATGCACATCGTCACCAGCGCATGCTTGGCGCCCGTGCGCTGCATTTCGTAGATCGCCTTGATCGTCACGATCGCCCCGGTTGCCCCGACCGGATGCCCAAGCGAAATCCCCGATCCGTTCGGGTTCACCTTGGCCGGATCGAACCCTAAATCCTTTGCCACCGCGCAAGCCTGGGCAGCAAAGGCTTCGTTGGCTTCGATGACGTCGATGTCGTTGATCGTCATCCCGGCGCGGGACAGCGCCTGGCGGCTCGCCGGTACCGGCCCGATCCCCATGTAGGCCGGATCAACACCGGAATGGCCGGCCGATACCAGGCGGGCCATTGGAGTGAGGTTTAGCCGACGCACGGCGGCACCGGTGGCGATCACCACCGCGGCCGCGCCGTCATTGATGCCGGATGCGTTGCCGGCCGTCACCGTGCCGTCTTTTTTGAACACGGTGCGCAGGCTGGCGAAATCCTCGGGCTTGGCGTTGGTGCGGATATGTTCATCGGCCTTGAAGCTGATGGTGCCTTTGCGGGATTTGAGCTCGATCGGCAGGATCTGGTCGGTGAAGCGGCCTTCTTCGGTGGCGCGTTGGGCGCGACGGTGGCTTTCGAGCGCGAGGGCGTCTTGCTGGTCGCGGCTGATCGAATGGCTTTCGGCAAGATTTTCGGCGGTAACACCCATTAAAATGCGATGGAACGGGTCATTCAGCGCGCCGTTCAGCATGTCTTGCGCGCCGGTATCGCCCATCCGCGCGCCCCAGCGGATTTGCGGCATGAGGTAGGGGGCGCGGGACATGTTTTCAACGCCGCCGGCCACCGCGATGTCGGCATCACCGGCGCGGAGTGCGTTGGCCGCGGTCAGGATCGCTTGCAGGCCCGAGCCGCAGAGCCGGTTAACCGTCATCGCCGGCGTTTCTTGGGGCAGGCCACCTTCGATGACAGCGATGCGCGAGATATACATGTCACGCGGTTCGGTGGTGAGAATTTGCCCGAAGACGGAAAGGCCGAATTGCGCGGGCTCGATATTCGACCGCGCCACCGCTTCGCGGGTGACAGCGGCAACCAATTCGCTGGGTGTGGTGTCCTTGAGGCTCCCGCCGAAGGTCCCGATTGCGGTGCGTACGCCTGAGACAAGGTAGATGTCAGAATCGGCCATGGGAGCCTCCGTGTCTTATTGGCGAAGTTTTTCTGCTTCTTTTTGTTCATAAAAAGAAGACGCTTTCGTGTGCCTCAAACGATCGCCGAACCACCATCAATCACAATGGTCTGCCCCGTAATATGCCCCCCCGCATCGGACGCCAGCAGCAAAGCGAGCCCCTTGAGATCATCAAGCGACCCGATCTTGTGCATTGGGATGCGCTTGGTCATTTCTGCTACCCCTGCGTCATCAACATGCGCGGTCATTTTCGAGGGAAACCAGCCCGGCGCTATTGCGTTGACGTTGATACCGTATTTGCCCCACTCGGCGCCGAGCGATCGGGTCAGCCCGATGACAGCGGTTTTGGAGGTTTGGTATGCGACAGTGCCTGGCCCGGAGATACTGGCTTTGAAGCCGGCAACTGAGGATATGTTGATGATTTTGCCCTTCTTTTGCGGGATCATCCAAGCGCGGGCGACGCATTGGGAAAGGTAGAACATCGCATCGACATTGAGGCCGAGCACGCGGCGCCAGTTGTCCTGGGTGTGGTTTTCGGCCGCTGCCCCCCAAGTGGCGCCGGCATTGTTGAACAGGATGTCGATGCGGCCGCATTGCGCCATCACGGTGTCGCACAGGGTTTGCGCGGCGGTTGCGTCACGCAGATCGGCCGGAACGGTAACAACCTTGATGCCTTGGGCTTTCATGCCCTCGGCGGCTTCATCAAGCTGGGCTTGTTTGCGGGCCGCGATGACAACGGTTGCACCGTATTCGCCCAGCGCCTGTGCCGCTTGCAGCCCAAGCCCGCTCGATCCGCCGGTGATCAACGCGACGCGCCCGGTAAGGTCGAAAAGCTTATGAAGTGGTCCCATTTAACGTCTCAGCCCTGCGGCTGCCTCCCATTGGGTTGCTCTTCACCAGTTCTTATGGAACATCGTGCGATGCAGCAAGCCGGATGATCCGAGCCGGGGCGTGGCACATGGACTGGATTTGGGGCGGCGGCATGGGCCGCGCACCCCGCAGAAAGGTCAGAAATGCTTTATCAGGCGTATGAATTGCAGCGTGCCAGCCTTGCCCCGTTTCGGCTGATGGCAACCAATGCCTTGTCGATACTGGACCTGCCGTTCAACCCGCTGCGCGAAACCCCGCTGGGGCGGGCCGCCGCCGCCGCCTTGGATAGTTTTGAGCATACCACACGGGTTTTTGGCAAGCCGGCCTTCGGCCATCGCGATACCGAGATTAATGGCGAAAGGGTCGCGGTCCACGAACAGATCGTCATGGTCAAACCCTGGTGCGACCTGCTGAATTTCCGCCGTGCGACCGATCGCCCGAAGGACCGCCGGGTGCTGATGGTGGCACCGATGTCGGGCCATTTCGCCACGCTGCTGCGTGGCACGGTTGAAGCATTTTTGCCAGATCACGACGTCTACATCACCGATTGGCGCGATGCCCGGCAGATGCCGCTGATGGGGCCGGATTTCGATCTGGCCGATTATGTTGATTATCTGGTTGAATTCATCCGCTTTCTCGGCCCGGATACTCATGTGATCGCGGTCTGCCAGCCATCGGTGCCAGTCATGGCGGCGGTATCGTTGATGAATGCCGGGGAAATCGACAATGCCCCGGTGTCGATGACGTTGATCGGCGGGCCAATCGATACCCGCGAAGGCCCGACGGCAGTCAACGCGTTCGCCAAGTCGCATGATCTCGACTGGTTTCGCCACAACGTCATCCATGCGGTGCCGTTCGGCAATTCGGGCTTCATGCGCAGGGTCTATCCCGGTTTTCTCCAGCTTGCCGGGTTCCTGGCGATGAATATGGATAAGCATGTCGAAGCGCATTGGCAGATGTATCAGCATCTGGTCGATGGCGATGGTGAGCCGCTGGCGGCCAAGCGGCGCTTTTATGACGAGTATCGCTCGGTGATGGACATGCCGGCCGATTACTATCTGCAAACGATTGAGGCAGTTTTCCTCGAACATTCGCTGCCGCGCGGGATTTACCGTCATCGCGGCGAACTGGTCGATCCGGGGGCAATCACCCGAACCACAATCCAGACCATTGAGGGCGAGCGCGACGATATTTCCGGCATCGGCCAGACCAAGGCCGCCCACACGCTGACGCCCAACCTCGCGGCCGATCGGCACGCGCACTACGAACAGCCTGCCGTTGGCCATTATGGGCTGTTCAACGGGCGTCGCTTCAATGCCGACGTGGCGCCGCGGATCAAGGCGTTCATCCGCGACCAGCAGGTCTGAAGCTGCGCGATGACGGGCGGTTTCTACGGGATTGCAGGTGTTGGGCTTGAAGTGGGCAGGGCAATTAACTGAGTTAGCCAGATAATCAGCGAGGCCCCCATGCAACACCTATCGGTTCATGCCGCCAAGACCAATTTATCGAAACTGATCGGCGCGGACCTTGCCGGTGATGACGTGGTGATTGCCAAGGGCAACCGTCCGGTGGTGCGTCTGGTGCCAATCTCGCAGGAAAGTTTTCAGATCGGATTGCTGAAAGCTGAACTGGCGGGAACCGGTCCGGACCTTCTGGCGCCGATGGACGCTGACGATCTGGCGCTTTGGGAAGGCGATGCGTAAAGGCGGTCCTGCTCGACACCCATAGCTCGGCGTGGAGCCTGGCGGGCGACCCGCGCCTATCTGATCGGGCGACAGCGGCGATGCTGAGGGCCGAAACCGTGCTGGTCAGCCCGATCAGCTTTTTCGAGATCGGGCAGAAAGTGCGCCTCGGCAAATGGCCCGAAATGGCACCGTTCGTCGCCGATCTGCCGGCCGTGCTGGAACGCCAGGGCGGCGGGGTAGCCTGGTTGGACCAGCGGATTTGCCTGCGCGTGGCGATCATGAACTGGACGCATCGCGATTCGTTCGGCCGGCTGCTGGCAGTAACGGCGGAGCATTATAACGTAGCGATTATTTCGGCCGATACCGTATTCGATGAGGTGGTGACGCGGGTTTGGTGAATGTAATCTTTAGTTGACATGCAGCAGTCCGTAATCTATACATTACAGATGTTCGATGTCCGCCAAACCGAGGTGTTCGCGGACTGGCTCGAAGCCCTCACTGATCAGCGTGCTGCGAGCAAAATCGCCCAACGCATCGTGCGGTTGCAATCGGGTCTGTTTGGTGACGTGAAACCAATTGGCAGCGGATTGTCGGAACTGCGGATCGATCATGGACCAGGCTATCGGGTGTATTTCGTGCAGCGCGGTCGGGTCGTCATCATTCTGTTGTGCGGCGGCGACAAGCGAACCCAAAGCCGCGATATCAGCCGGGCAAAAGCCCTAGCCGAGGAGTTGGAGGACTAAGGATGCCCATCAAGACAACACCATTCGATGCCGCGCGCTACCTTACCGCCCCA